>JAQCGR010000250.1 GCA_027619995.1 Pseudomonadota bacterium
GATGGTTCTCGCCCTGCTCGCCGGCCTCGCCTTCACCGTCTGGTCGGGGATGGAGACCTACGCTGCGGAAGACGGGCTGGGTCCCCTCGCCGCGACGCAGGCCGCTCCGGCCGCGTCGGCCGCATCGATCGGGGCGAACGAGGCCACGAAAGCCGGCCTTCTGATCCTCGCCAGCAACGGCGACTCTAAAGACCGAGCCGGGCGGCCGGACTCGATCTGGAAAGACATTCACGAGATCGTCGCCAATTTCGTCTTTCTCCTCGTCCTGCTCCATCTCGGCGGCGTGTTGATCGCCAGCCTGGCCCATCGGGAGAATCTGGTTCGCGCCATGATCACGGGCGACAAACGGGCGGAGTGACGGCCCGGCTACCGTCGCCGAACCTTGTCGGGCCGACCCGAGGCGATAGAATGGGCCGGTTCGCACCGTCGCCAGGGAGAACTCGACATCCGACTTACGACACCCGCTTTCCCCCGCTCAGCCGCGCGCTCCCGCAGCGGACGAAAGCACGATCTCCGGCACGCGAGTTCCATCGGGCTTACGCGCCGCCGCGTGCTTGCCCTTGTCGGGCTAGGGCTTTCCCGCCGCTGTCATGGCCCGCGGCGCGGGGGCCCAGGAAGTCCTCCCCGACTGCACCCAGACCACGACCTACGGCTCCTGGACCGTGACCGGGGCACGCCTATGGGGCTCCGTCCTGCGCGAGGTCGCATCGGGCGATGAAACCTTCAAAGTAATTTTCGACTTCAACGCCGGTTCCTTCGGACTCACCTTCGCAAATGCCTATCACGCGACCATCCACCGTGGCGGCGAATTTCTCGGCGCCTATATTTATGAATACGACGCCGAGTTCGACGATTGGTTCGAATGGTTCGACGGCGACGAGGTTCGAGTCGTGAATGCCCTGACCGAAGGCAGCGATCTAGCGATCGGCGCGACCTATTCGGACGACAGCACCGAATCCTATACCATCGATTCTTTCGGCTTCTCCGATGCGCTCGGCCTGATGGAACGCCAGCGCGACAACGCCATCACGCTGGAAGATGCTGGAAAATGTGAATATGAAGAGTTTGAGGGCTGCTTCTTAACCACCGCGACCTGCGGCGTCATCGGCTTGCCCGATGACTGTTTCGAACTGCGCGCCCTGCGCCGCTTCCGCGACCGTTACATGACTCGCACGGCCGACCGACGGGCCGAGATTGCGGACTACTATGCCCAGGCTCCGACCATCGCCGCACGCCTCGCAGCCGAACCCGGCGGGCGCTCCCTGCGCGGCCTCTACCGCAGCACGATCCTGCCCTGCGTGGTCCTCGCCGCCCTGGGCTTTGACCGCCTCACGCATCGGCTCTATCGCCGCATGATGCGCCGGTTGGCCGCCTAACAGAGTTTCGAAGATAGAGCGTTGTGCCAACCATCTTTAGAAGCGCTCGCTCGCGCGAACTCCTCAGGATAAGGAGAAGCGATACGATACCATGGCTTTTCCCGAGAATGCCCGCGGGGCCTGTCTATAGCCTCACCCTGAGGAGGCCCGTAGGGGCGTCTCGAAGGGTGCTGTTGCCTGGTTTACATCAGTCCGTCGGGTCGTTTTTACCCGGCGCCGAACTCGCTCGACGCCTATTCCCCGCGCGCCGCCTCGCGTTCCGCGATGCGCTTGACCAGGTGTTCGGCCACGCGCGACGAGACGAAGGGGCGGACGTCGCCGCCCAGGATGCCGACTTCCTTGACCAGGCGCGACGAGATGAACTGGTGCTTCTCCGACGCCATCAGGAAGACGGTTTCGATATCCGGGTCCAGGCGGGCATTCATGCCGGTCATCTGAAATTCGTAGTCGAAATCGGTCACGGCGCGCAGGCCGCGCACGATGATCCTGGCCCCGACCTCTCGCGCGTAATGCATCAGAAGCCCTCGGAAGGCGAGCACTTCGACCTTGGCCTCGATGCCGTGGCCATGGGCGAGGATCTCCTCCTTCACGATCTCGACGCGCTCCTCGATCGTGAACATCGGGTCCTTGCCCGTGTTGATTGCGACGCCGACGACAAGCCGGTCGCAGATCTTCGCGGCGCGCTTGATCACGTCGGTATGGCCGTTGGTGATCGGATCGAAACTGCCCGGGTAAAGGCCGACGAGCGGGGTTGCCATGACTCTCTCCTGATTTCGCGCGCCGTTATAACCTGCGGCGCGCGCCACCTCCAACCGGGCCTATTCTTGGCTCAGGCGCTTTCGTCGGGTTCGGGGTCCGATGCGGCTTCGCCCTCGGGCGCCTCGCCATCCTCAACATCATCGGCGTCTATCGGTGTTTCGCCATCAAGCGCGTCTTCCGGGGTCTCGCCTTCCCCTTCGCCCTCTTCCTCGTCGTCGCGCAGGCGCGCGACGGACACGACGCGCTCGTCCTCGGCCACGCGGAACAAGGTCACGCCCCGGGTCGAGCGTCGGGCCACACGGATATCGTCGACCGACATGCGGATGATCTGCCCGCCGTCGCTGGTCATCACCAACTCGTCGCCCGGCGTCACGCGGAAGGCGGCCGTCACTTCCGCCTCCTCCGTGCGCAGGCGCATCAGTTCGATGCCCTTACCGCCGCGCCGGGTGATCCGGTAGTCGTAGGCGCTGGTCCTCTTGCCGAAGCCGTTGGAGGCGACGGTCAGGACGAATTCCTCGCCCTCGGCCATGGCCTCGAAACGGGTATCGTCGAGCGCAAAGGCCTCGTCCGCCGTCTCCTCGTCGCCGTCCTCGTCCGTTTCGACGGCGTCCTCGACTCCGTTCTCGTCTTCAGCCAAGTCCTCCGCGCGCACGCGCCGGAAATAGGCGTCGCGCTCGGCCGTCGAGAAGGCGCCGTGATCGAGGATCGACATGGAGATGATCTCGTCGCCCTCAGCCAGGCGGATGCCGCGCACGCCGACCGAATTGCGCCCCTTGAACAGGCGCACCTCGGAGGCGGCAAAGCGGATGCAGCGACCCATGCGGGTCGCCAGCAGCACGTCCTGCTCGTCGATGCAGGGCTGGACGCTGACCAGGGCGTCGCCGTCGTCGAGCTTCATGGCGATCTTGCCGTTGGCCCGGACCTCGACGAAATCGTCCAGGCTGTTCCGCCGGACATTGCCCGTGCGCGTGGCGAAGATGACGAAGAAATCCTTCCAGCTCTCCTCATCCTCGGGCAGCGGCATGAGGGTCGAGATGACCTCGCCCTCCTCCAGCGGGAAGAGGTTCACCAGGGCCTTGCCGCGCGCCTGGGGACTGCCCAGGGGCAGGCGGTAGACCTTCATCTTGTAGACCATGCCGCGCGAGGAGAAGAACAGCACCGGCGTATGGGTGTTCACGACGAAGATCTGGGTGACGAAATCCTCGTCCCGGGTTGCCATGCCCGTGCGGCCCTTGCCGCCGCGCTTCTGGGCCCGGTAGGTCGAGAGCGGCACGCGCTTGACGTAGCCGCCCTGGGTGACCGTGACGACCATGTCCTCGCGCTGGATCAGCTCCTCGATATCGAGATCGAATTCCCGGTCCTCGAGGGTCGTGCGCCGCGGATCGGCAAATTTCTCGCGCACCACCAAAAGCTCGTCGCGCAGCAGCTTCAGCAGCTTCTCGCGGCTGGCCAGGATCGAGAGATATTCGGTGATTCGAGCGACCAGCTCGTCCAGTTCGTCGGCGATCTTGCCGCGCTCCAGCGCGGTCAGGCGGTGCAGGCGCAGATCCAGGATGGCGCGGGCCTGGATATCCGACAGCAGATAGGCGCCGTCCTTCAAGGCCTCGCCCGGCTCGTCGATGCGTTCGATCAGCGGCGCGACATCCTGGGCAGGCCAGGGCTTTTCGGTCAGCTTCGCGCGGGCCTCGGCCGGATCCTTCGACTTGCGGACGACGGCGATGATCGCGTCGAGATTGGCGACCGCGACGGCGAGGCCGACCAGGATATGGGCACGGTCTCGCGCCTTATTGAGTTCGAAGACCGTGCGCCGGGTGATGACCTCCTCGCGGAAGCGCAGGAAGGCTTCGATGATCTGCTTGAGATTCATCGTCTCCGGCCGGCCACCGTTGAGCGCCAGAGAATTGACGCCGAAGGAGGTCTGCAGCGGCGAATAGCGATAGAGCTGGGCCAGCACCACATCGGGATTGGCGTCGCGGCGCAGTTCGATCACCACGCGCACGCCGTCGCGGTCCGATTCGTCGCGCAGATCGGCGATGCCCTCGACGATCTTCTCGCGCACGATCTCGGCAATCCGCTCGAGCAGGCGGGTCTTGTTGAGCTGATAGGGAATCTCGGTGACGACGATCGCTTCGCGCTCGCTCCGCACGGTCTCGAAATGGCTGCGAGCGCGGATGACGACCGAGCCGCGCCCGGTGTGATAGGCCGAGCGGATGCCCGCCTTGCCCAGGATCATCGCGCCGGTCGGGAAGTCCGGCCCCGGCACGTATTCCATCAGGGCGTCGATATCGAGGCTCGGGTCGTCGATCAGCGCGCAGCAGGCGTCGATCACCTCGCCCAGATTGTGGGGCGGAATGTTGGTCGCCATGCCGACGGCGATGCCGCCGGCGCCGTTGACCAGGAGATTGGGGAACTCGGCCGGCAGGACTGTCGGCTCGAGTCCGCTCTCGTCATAGCTCGGCTTGTGGTCGACGGTTTCCTTCTCGATGTCGCGCAGCAGGTATTCGGCCGATTCGGCCATGCGCGCTTCGGTGTAACGCATGGCGGCCGGCGGATCGCCGTCCATCGAGCCGAAGTTGCCCTGGCCTTCGACCAGGGGCAGGCGCATCGAGAAGCCCTGCGCCATCCGCACCATGGCGTCGTAGATCGCCGAATCGCCATGGGGGTGATACTTGCCCATGACATCGCCGACGATGCGCGCCGATTTACGAAACGGATGCTGGCGGTCGTAGTTGCCCTCTTTCATCGTGAAGAGGATGCGTCGATGGACCGGCTTCAGGCCGTCGCGCACGTCGGGCAGCGCCCTGCTTACGATCACGCTCATCGCGTAATCAAGATAGGAACGCCGCATCTCGTCTTCGATCGTGACCGGCGGATATTCGAATGCGGGTGGGGCTGGCGGCGGAGTTTCGGCCAAGGAGGGGCTCGCTATGCGATGGGCAGAATGCGCGACCCGGCCGGGCCGTCACCAATCTGCAACATATAGCATATTTCGCAGGTGCGAACAACGAGATACGGCGTTTTTGTCCAGTTTTACCGCCCTGGCGGGCCAGCCTCCGCCGAGGCCGTCAGAAGCCCGGTTCCAGGTCGCCTTGCGCCGTCACGCCCGGCGGCAGGGCGAGCTCGGCGGGGTCGCCGTGGCGGG
>JAQCGR010000251.1 GCA_027619995.1 Pseudomonadota bacterium
CCGGTCGGCCAGCCGGTCCGCGACCTCGCGCATCAGGAAGTCGTGCGCGGGCAGGTCGCGCGCGGCCCGCTCGCGACGCGCGCGGAGCGCTGGGCGATCGAAAATTCGCAGGATGTCGCTCTCTGTGTCGTTCATGGCCTCGGGCCGCCGCGTCAATCTTTCGTCAACCATAACGAATGACACTGGCGCGGCGAATCCCGTGGAGCATGACCATGACGCGATATGACCTGCCGATCCTGATCAGCGAACGCGACGGCACCTTCTCGATCGCCCTCGTGGTGAGCGAAAGCGTCGTCGTCTCCCGCCAGATATCGCGGGCTGATTTGCAGCAGGTCTATGCCCGCCTGGGCAACCTGTTCGAACGCCCGGTGGTCGGCGAGGACGATTAGCAGGGTTCCGGGACGAAAATCTCGCGCCCATCATCCTTCGAGACGGCCCTGCGGGCCTCCTCAGGATGAGGAGATAGCGTATCCCGACACCTTGGCTGCGGTGGGCCGCTCTTCGGCGGCCTCAGGGTGAGCCGCTGTCGCGATGGGGCAGTCGGATTTTTCCCCGCGAAGCGAAAGCCCGCGTTGACTCTGCCGGGGGAGCGGCGTTCGAATAATCCCATGGGAACTCCGAGCACCCTGGCGCCTTTCGTCAAGCCGGCCCGGCGGGTCGGCACCGCGCTGTTGGACGCCCTGTTGCCGCCCCGCTGCCTCGCCTGTCCGGAAGCGGTGGGCGCACCGGGCGCGCTGTGCCCGACCTGCTGGAGTGCGCTCGCCTTCATCGCGCCGCCGTACTGCGCCTGCTGCGGGACGCCGTTCGAATTTGCGGGGCAATCCGCCCAGGGGATCCTCTGCGGCGCCTGTATCGCGCATCCGCCGGTCTGCGGCCGGGCGCGGGCGGCGCTGCGCTACGACGACGGCAGCCGCTCCCTGATCCTGCGCTTCAAGCATGGCGACCGGACCCATGCCGCCCCGGCCTTCGGCCGCTGGTTGGCGCGCGCGGGGAGCGACCTGCTTTCGGATGCCGAACTGATCGTGCCCGTGCCGCTTCATTGGACCCGGCTGTTCGCGCGGCGTTACAACCAATCGGCCCTGCTGGCGCTGGCCCTGGGCCGCGAAAGCGGCTGCCCGGCTCTGGTCGACGGTATGGAGCGCCGGCGCCGGACGCCGTCCCAGGGGCGGCTGGGTCGGGCCGGGCGGGCGAAGAATGTGCGGGGTGCCTTTGCCGTGGCGGCCGGGCGCCGCGTGCGGATCGAGGGGCGGCGCGTGCTGCTGGTGGACGATGTGCTGACCACGGGGGCGACGATCGAGGCCTGCAAGCGTGCCCTGCTTTCGGCGGGGGCGGAGTCGGTCGATGCCCTGACCCTGGCGCGCGTCGTGCGGGTCGAGGACTAGGGGGTGGGGACCGGGGAAAGGGGAACAGGATGGCGGGAAGCAAAGAAAAAGATGCGGGGCTCCGCTGGACGCTGGAGCAGGGCATTGCCGCCCCGATTCCGCCGGGCGCGCGCTCGGCCGAGCTGTTTCGTCACGGCACGGCCCGCATTCTCTTTTACCAGCCCAAGGGCAAAGACGTGCAGACGCCCCATGACCAGGACGAAGTCTATATCGTGGCCCAGGGCACCGGCTGGTTCGTGAACGGCGATACCCGCCATCCCTTCAAGCCCCAGGACGTGCTGTTCGTGCAGGCCGGGGTAGAGCACCGGTTCGAGGATTTCACCGAGGATTTCGGCACCTGGGTGGTGTTCTACGGCCCCAAGGGCGGCGAAGCGGCGGGATAATTGGAATGGGAGACGGCAAGGGTGGGTGTGCCATTCCAGGCCGTCGAACTTATATGGCGATCCTATATGATAAGCCGTGCGTTAACGGAGAACCTGCGATGGCCAAGGTCGAAATCTATACCACGATGATGTGTCCGTTTTGCTTCCGGGCGGTCAAGCTGTTGAAATCGAAGGGCGTCGATTTCACCGAGATCGACGTCACCTTCGATCCAGAGATGCGCCGCAAGATGATGGAGCGCACGGACGGCCGGCATTCGGTGCCGCAGATCTTCATCAACGATGAGGGCATTGGCGGGTCGGACGAACTCGCGGCGCTGGAGGCCGGGGGCGAGTTGGACGCCAGGCTGGAGGCCGCGGCATGACCAGCTTTACGGTGGCCTGCATCCAGACCACGACGGTCACCGATATCGACCGCAATCTCGATCTGCTGCGCCCGATGATTCGGCAGGCCGCCGAGGCCGGCGCGAATTTCATCACCATGCCCGAGAATGCGACGATGCTGGACCGCAAGCGGCCGGCGATCCTTTCCAAGGCGCGGGAAGAAGCGGACCATCCGGCGATTCCCTTCATGGCCAACATGGCGCGCGAGACCGGGGCTTGGCTGCTCGCCGGCTCGCTGACCATCCGCCTGAACGAGGACCAAGTCGCGAACCGTTCGTTCCTGTTCGATTCCGCCGGCGCGGTCGCGGCGCGCTACGACAAGATCCATATGTTCGACGTCGATCTCGCCTCGGGCGAGCGCTACCGCGAATCTTCCTATGTCCGGTCGGGGGAAGAAGGCGTGCTGGCCTCGACGCCCTGGGGTCTGCTCGGCATGACGGTCTGCTACGACCTGCGCTTCGCCGCGCTTTACCGGGCCCTGGCGCAAGGGGGTGCGAGTTTTCTGACCGTGCCGGCCGCCTTCACCCATTTCACGGGCAAGGCCCATTGGCATGTCCTGCTGCGCGCCCGCGCGATCGAGACCGGCTGTTTCGTGATCGCCCCGGCCCAGACCGGCACCCATGAGGACGGCCGCAAAACCTACGGCCATTCCCTGATCGTGGCGCCCTGGGGCGAGGTCCTGGCCGATGCCGGCGAGGAGCCCGGCGTGATCACCGCCGAGATCGACCTGGCCAAGCTCGACGAGGCGCGCGGCATGGTCCCGTCCCTGCGCCACGACCGGGAATTCAGCAAGCCCGGCCCGGTGGAGGTCGCGGCCCGACTGGCGGGGGAGTAGGGCCGCCAAGCGTCTGGCAGCTGCGGCTCATCGGCCCCAGCCCCCACACCCAGCTTCGCCTAAGCGCTGCGCGCCAAGGCTGCGCAACCCTCTCCCCCTGGTGGGGGCGAGGGTTGAGAATTTGGCATTTCGATTTTTAAGGCCCCGGGCACCCGTTCTCTTTCCGTGATCGGAGCGAGCGAGTTGCGAAGCCTTGGCGGGTGTCGCGTCCATCATCCTTCGAGACGACCGCTTCGCGGTCTCCTCAGGATGAGGAGGGAATTGAACATCTGATTAGGTTAGGACCCTCACCCTGAGGAGGCCCGCAGGGCCGTCTCGAAGGGCGAGGGTTCGCTTGCAAGAGTCCTACAGATAGGCCGTCGAGCCTGGCGCGGGCTTGGGAATTGACGGCAGGGCGATGGGGCAGAGGGTTTCGAAGGCGCGGCAGGCGCGCAGGATCAGATCCTCGCGGTAGCGCGGGCCGGCGATCTGCAGGGCGATCGGCAAGCCCTCCACGAAGCCGCAAGGCATGGTGCCGGCCGGGACATTGGTGAAGTTCAGCGGATAGCAGTAGGGGCTCCAGTCGAACCAGCGGGTCATGCCCTGGCCCTCGGGATATTCCAACCCGGCCTCGAAGGCGGTCAGGGGCAGTTGCGGGCTGACCAGCAGATCGTAGCGCTTGAAGAAGGTGTTGAATTTCTCGCCCCAGGCCGCGCGCGCCGAGAGGGCGGCGGCGTATTCGAAGGTGCCGATTGCCTCGCCTTCCGCCGCCATGCGCCGCAGACCGGGATCGATCTCGCCATGCTTCTCCGCCGGAATGGTGCGTAGGATGCGGGCCATGGCGACCCGGTAGATCGTCTCGTAGGGCTCGCGTGGATCGTCGATGACATGGTCGACCTGCTCGACGGTCTCACCCAACTCCTCGAAGCGCCTTGCAGCCTTCGCCGTGGCGTCCAGGATCGCCGGATCGCATTTGGCAAAACCCAGAGTTGGGCTCCAGGCGATGCGCAATCCTTTCACGCCGCCGTTCAACCCCTCGCTCCAATTGCGCTCGTTGTCGGTCAGGCCGATGGAATCGCGCGCATCGGGGCGGGCCATGACGGAGAACATCAGGGCGCCGTCGGCCACGGTCCGGGTCAGCGGGCCGATCTGGGAGGCGGTGTCCATGGTGCTGGGCGGGTAATAGGGGATTCGCCCGGCGGTGGGGTAGAGGCCGAAGACGCCGGTGAAGCCGGCCGGCATCCGCACCGAGCCGCCGCCATCGGTGCCCAGGGCCAGGGCGCCCATGCCCAGGGCGACCGAGGCCGAGGCCCCGCCGCTCGACCCGCCCGGCGTCTTGGTCGGGTCCCAGGGGTTGCGGGTGATGCCAGTCAGGGCGCAATCGGTCACGCCCTTCCAGCCGAATTCGGGGGTCGTGGTCTTGCCCAGGATGACGCCGCCGGCGTCGCGCAAACGCTGGGTCGCAGGGGAATCTTCGGCGCAGATCTCGTCGGGATCGGTGGTGACGGAACCGCGCCGATAGGGCGTGCCGGCCATCATGGTCAGGTCCTTGATGGTGATCGGCACGCCGTCGATGGCGCCCTGGGGCGCGCCCTTGGCCCAGCGCGCCTCGGCCGCACGGGCGGCGGCCATCGCCTCCTCCTCGGTCAGGCAGAAGAAGGCGTTGATCGCCGGATTGGCCTCACGGATGCGGGCGAAACAGGCCACCGTCACCTCGACGGGGGACAACTCGCGGCGCCGGTAGAGGGCAAGCAGTTCGGTGGCGGGGATCAGGCAAGGATCTGGGTCGGTCACGAAGGGGGCTCCCTATTTTCGAATTGGTCTCGACATCCTGTGCAGGCTCGCGCCCGGTTGCGAAGACGGATAGCATTCCGCCCGGGGAAAACCATGATCACGCCGCGCCACCTTCCGTCCATGCGCAGCCTGCAGGCCTTCGAGGCGGCGGCGCGCCATCGCAGCTTCACGGCGGCGGCGGCGGAACTGCATGTCACCCAATCGGCGATCAGCCAGCAGGTGCGTCTGCTGGAGGTGGGGCTGCGCTGCGAGCTGTTCGCGCGCACCCAGCGCGGCCTGGTGCCGACCGAGGAGGGGCGGCGCTTTCTGCCCGTGGCCCAGGACGTGCTGGCGCGATTGCGGGTGGGGCTGGACGGCATGGCGAAGCCGCAGGACGAGGATCGCCTGGTCCTCAGCGTGCTGTCGTCCTTTGCCTCCAAATGGCTCGTGCCGCGCCTGACCCGGTTCCGCAGGCTTTGCCCGGATATCGAAATCACTCTCTATCCGTCGCCCATCCTGCCCGATTTCGAGGCGG
>JAQCGR010000011.1 GCA_027619995.1 Pseudomonadota bacterium
CGTCCTCCCGTGGGGGATAGCCCCGAATTAGTAGGCTAGGTGTGAGGGGACAGAGTGACCGAACCGACTTATAAGCTGCAAACACGCGATCTGCGGAAGACCTATGGATCCGTGATTGCCTTGGCCGGGACCAATATTTCCGTGCCCGAAGGAGAGTTCCTGACCTTGCTGGGCCCTTCGGGCTCGGGCAAGACGACGATGCTGATGCTGATCGCCGGGCTGTTGCAGCCCGATTCCGGCGAGCTATGGATCAACGGACGTCTCTCCACCTATATGCCGCCGAACAAGCGCGACATCGGCATGGTTTTCCAGAACTACGCCCTGTTTCCGCATATGAGCATCGCGGAAAACATCGGCTTCCCCTTGCGCATGCGCAAGATTCCCGCTGCCGATATCCGCAAGGAAGTGCAGCGGGTGCTCGACATCGTACAGCTCCCCGATGTCGGCGAGCGCAGGCCCTCGCAGCTTTCCGGCGGCCAGCAGCAGCGCATCGCGCTGGCCCGTTGCATGGTCTATCAGCCGCCGATCATCCTGATGGACGAGCCGCTGGGCGCGCTCGACAAGAAACTGCGCGAACAGCTTCAGCTCGAGATTCGCAATCTTCACCAGAAACTCGGCATCACCGTTCTCTACGTCACCCATGACCAGGAAGAAGCCCTGGTGATGAGCGACCGCATCTGCCTGATGAACGAGGGCGAGATCGAGCAGCTCGGCAGCCCGGACGATCTCTATTTCCGCCCGGAAACCGTGTTCGCCGCCGATTTCCTCGGCGAATCCAACATCCTGCAGTCCAAGGTGACGGGCGTTTCGTCCGATGTCGTCACCCTGGAAGGCCCCGCCGGCGCCTCTATCAAGGTCGAGCCGCGCGGCGAGATCGAGAACGGCCGGCAGATCAAGTTCATGCTGCGGCCCGAAAACATCCGCGTGCTGAAGGACGGCGAAACCAGGGCGAACGTTCTGACGGGCCGGGTCCTGGACGTGATCCTGGTCGGCCAGGTCACCAAATACTATGCCGCCCTGTCCGACGGAACCGAGGTTATCGCGACCGAACTGACCCGGCGCGGTGGGCGCACCGGACACAATCAGGGCGACGAAATCCGCTTCGGATTTGAGCCGGACGCTGCGGTGCTTCTGCCCCGTGAAACCCGGTCCGGAGGTGACGCATGACGGCTATTACGACCTCCGAGACGTCGATCCCGCCAAGCGCGGGGGTATCGAAGAAGGAGGCCGGCTGGATCAAGTACTGGCCGATCTTCCCGGTCATGGCCTATCTGGGCCTGTTCTTCATCTACCCCGTTGCGCAGCTCCTCTGGCTCAGCGTCGTCGACAAGGGCGGCGACCTGACGACCATGCATTACGCCAAGCTGTTCGCCTCGACGACCTATGCGCGGGTGATCGGCATCACCTTCCGGATCGCGGCCTGGACCACATTGCTTTCGGTCCTCGCGGCCTATCCGGTGGCCTATCTCCTGTCCACGAGCAGCGAGCGGATCCGCAACAATCTTCTGCTCTGGGTGCTGATGCCCTTCTGGACCAGCTTCCTGGTCCGGACTTTCGCGTGGATGGTCCTGCTCGGGCGTAACGGCACGATCAACGACCTTCTTCAACGCCTCGGCATCATCGATGCGCCGGCGCATCTGATCTACAACTTCGCGGGCGTCATGATCGGCATGGTTCATGCCCTGATGCCGCTCTGCGTCATGACCATGCTCGCGGTCATGCGCAATATCGACAGCAACCTGCCGCGGGCGGCAGCGACTCTCGGGGCACGGGGCGGCCAGTCCTTCTGGCGCGTTTATTTCCCGCTTTCCATCCCGGGCGTGGCCTCGGGCGCGCTGCTGGTCTTCATCGTCTCGCTCGGCTTCTTCATCACGCCGGCCCTGCTGGGCAGCGGACGCGAGATCATGATCGCCCAGGTCATCATCGAGCAGATCGAGGAGCTTCTGAACTGGAGCTTCGCGGGCGCGGTCGCCGTGCTTCTGCTGGCGACGACCCTGGTCGCGTTCTTCCTCTACGACCGGCTCCTCGGCATGTCGACCATGTCGGCCGGCGGCGGGGGCAGCACCCAGATCGACCGCAAGGGCGTGATCGGCCGGATCGGCGCCTGGGTCGGGATGCGCTGCATCGCGATCATGGGCTTCATCTGCGACAAGTTCGGCGAGGCCTGGGAAGTCGTGCGGCCGGTCAATCCGGCCAAGCCGCGCACGGCCCTGTCGCGCAAGGTTCTGTGGGTCGTCTCGATGCTTGTCGTCTTCTATCTGGCGGTGCCGTCGTTCTTCGTGATCCCGGTTTCCTTCTCGGAGAACACCTTCATCCAGTGGCCGCCGAAAGGCTTCTCGACGGAATGGTACGACGCCTTCCTGTCGAGCCCCTTGTGGTTTGGCGCGATGGTCCGGTCCTTCGTCGTCGGCATCATCTCGGCCTTCATGGCCATGGCGATCGGTGTGCCGGCGGCCTTCGTCCTCGCCCGCCAGAACATGGCGTTCAAGGGCGCCGTCTTCGCGATGGTGCTGGCGCCGATGATCATTCCGCATATCATCATCGCCATCTCGCTGTTCTACTTCTATGCCCAGGTCCAGCACTACCTGCCGTTCAACCTGATCGGCGAGACGATCGGTCTGGTGCTGGGGCATGTCGTGGTCTCGTTGCCCTTCGTCGTGGTGACCATCGTCGCCGTGCTGAAGAACTACGATCAGCGATTGGACCAGGCGGCGATGAGCCTGGGGGCGACCAAGTGGAAGACTCTGCGTCATGTCACCTTCCCGTTGATCACGCCGGGCCTAATCGCGGCCTTCCTCTTCGCCTTCGTCATCTCGCTCGACGAGTTGACGATCGCGTTGTTCATCAGCGGCGGCTCCGCGCCCACCCTGCCCAAGCAGATGTGGGTGGATGCCATCCTGAAGGTCAGCCCGACGGTGACCGCGGTCTCTACTGTGGTCCTGGTCGTCGTCACCGGCCTCATCCTGGTCGCGGAATACGCGCGCAGGGTGTCGGAACGGCGGGCACGCTAGCCTAATGCCGGGCCCCGGCAATTCGCCGGGGCCCGGTTTCCATCTTTCGGTTCATCGGCTTCTTTGAGGGAGGGGGCTATGGCGGAATCCGCAAGCGCTCCGGGCGCTAGGCATATTGTTGTGGTCGGCGGCGGCGTGGTCGGCTCGGCCACCGCCTGCTACCTCCAGCGCGAAGGCTTTACGGTCACGCTGCTGGAACCGGACGAGCCCGGCAACCAAACCTCCTTCGGCAATCTTGGCGGCATCAGCCCGGCATCCGTGGCGCCCGTCGCCATGCCCGGCATTCTGCGCAACGTACCCAAGATGCTGCTCGATCCAGAGGGTCCTCTGGTCATCCGCGCGGCCCATCTGCCGGCCGTCCTGCCCTGGCTGTTGCAGTTCTTGCGCGCCGGGCGCGAGGACCGGGTGTGGGAAATCTCCCGCGCTCTCTACACCCTCAACGGCCCCACCTTCGAGGCCTATGCTCCGCTGCTGAAGGATGCGGGGGTTGAGCATCTGTTCCACCGGACCGGCCAACTTTCCCTCTATCCGACTCGGGATTCCTACGAGAAGGACCGCCTGACGGTGGCCCTGAAGGAAAGCACCGGACGCAAGGTGGAGATCCTGAACAGCGACGAGATCCGCCAGCTCGACCCGGCTTTTTCGCCCCATTACGACGTCGGCGTCTATATCCCCGATCACGGCCATTGCAAGAATCCCTTCGGCCTGGTTCAGGCCCTGGCCAAGATGTTCGTCCAGAAGGGCGGAACCCTGTTGAAGCGCTCCGCCACCGGCTTCGAGATGGCGGGCGACGGCTTCAAGGGCGTGCGCACGGCCGAGGGCCTGGTCGCGGGCGACGGTGTGGTGGTTGCCGCCGGGGTCTGGTCGAAGAAACTGGTCCGCACCCTGGGCTACAAGGTGCCGCTGGAAAGCCATCGCGGCTATCACGTCACGATTACCGATCCTGGCGTCATGCCGCGGGTCATGTGCCTGCCGGCCGATGCCAAATTCGCCATCACGCCGATGGAGATGGGTCTGCGCATGGGCGGCACGGTGGAACTGGCGGGGCTCGATGCGCCGCCCAACTACGCCCGCGCGCGCATCCTGCTGGAGATCGGGAAAAAGGTCCTGCCCGGCCTCAAGACCGAGAATTTCACGGAATGGATGGGCCACCGGCCCTGCCACCCCGACAGCCTGCCGGTGATCGGCGCGGCGCCGCGCCATAAGGGCGTCTATTTCGCCTTCGGCCATGGCCATCAAGGCCTGCTCGGCGCGTCCCAGACGGGCAAGGCGATGGCCGAGTTGATCGGTGGTCGCGAGGTCTCGATGGACCTCGCGCCGTTCCGCGTCGACCGGTTCTAGACCGGACGGACGGTCAGCTTCCGCCAGGCTTCTCCCGGCCGGGCCCGGCCTCGGCCTCCAGAAAGTTTTCACGTACCTCGGGCACGCTGGCGGGGCCGGCCTCGGTGATGATCTCGTCGTCCTCGTTGCCCAGCCCGCCCTCCGCCGCGGTGGCCGAATCGCCATGGCTATTCGGGTCTTCCGGGTCCGTTTGCGGTTGTGGGGCCGCCGGCGGGGCTTCCCGCGGATTGGCCGGGATGGCCTCCTGGCGGATCGGCACACCCTGGGGAAAGACCACTTCGCGCGCCTCGTCGGGCTTGGAAATGCCGGCGGATTGCAGCGCGCGCTTGGTCTGGCGCATCAGGGCGGAGCGCAGCTTGTCCGGCGAATAGGTTGCGCTGTCGAACCAGAAATAGGCGCGCAGGTTGACCGTCGAAGCCGCCAGTTCGTCGACCAGGACAATGGGCGCCGGCTCGTCTTTCACGGCTTCATGGTTCCGCAGCAGGGCGCTGACGACCTCCTGGGCCTTCTCGGTCGGATCGTCATAGCCGATGCCGACTCCGAAATCGGCCCGCCGGTTGGGACTGGCGCTGTAATTGGTGATGACGCTCTTGTAGACTGTCGCGTTGGGAATCTGCACCTGGTTGCCCTCGATCGTCAGGAGCACCGTGGTCCGGGTGTTGAGATTGCGCACGATGCCCTGGAAAGCACCGATCTCTATGAAATCCCCCGCATTGAACGGGTTGCGGATGCTGAGCAGAAGGCTGGCCAGGAAGTTCTCGGCGATGTCGCGGAAGGCGAAGCCGATGGCGAGGCCGATCAGGCCGGTGCCGCCCAGGACCGTGACCGCCAGACGGGTCAGCCCGGCGAATTGCAGCACCAGGTAGAGGCCGAGCAGCAGAACCGGAATCCCGATGGCGCGGGTCAGGACCTTCAGCAGCAGCGGCGACACGATCCAGCGGCCGAGCACAACGCGGGACAGGCGCGTGACCAGCCTGGCGGCCAACCAGGAGGCGAACAGGACGATGGTTGCCAGCAGGAGCAGGGGCAGGACGCGCTGGCCTTGCTGGAGCAACCGGTCGGCTTCGGCCCAGGCCGGGGAGAAATCCCAGTCGACGCGAGCCTGAACCTCGATCCGGTTGACCACCGCCACGACATCCTGGGTCGTGCGGGCCACCTGGCCGGCCCAGTCCCGATGTGCCTCCGTCTCCGCGATCCCGTCGAGGAAGACGATGCCCTCGCGCACTTCGACCTGGGGCGCGCGGATGCGTTCGCTGGCGACCAGGATGCGCGTGAGACGGGCGGCGATGGCCTTGTCCTCGGCCTCCGGGCGGACCTGGACCTCCGAATCGGGTTGCGCGGCCTCGTCAGCAACGATCTGGGCGGAAGCCCCCGCGGGTGCGAAAACTAGCCAAAGACATGCCGTCGCCAAGGCGAACAGGGCGCCGCGGGCGTATCGTTCGGTAGGTCTCGAAGCCGTCATGGCCATATCGCGCCTGCCGTCTGGGGGAAGTGCCTCAAGCCTAGCGGGCTGAAGACCAGGAGGTAAGGTCCGGGGGTGCCGGGCGTTCGGTGCGCGCGGCCACGGCCTCCCGCCGCGCGATATAGGCGGTCGAGGCGACGATGACGGCGGAGCCGGCCCAGGTCCAGGCATCGACGCCTTCGGCAAAGACGAACCAGCCGATCGCCGCTGCGAAGGGCATCTTGGCGAAATCGAAGGGCAGGACGGCCGAGGCATCGGCCGCCCGGAAGGCGCGGGTCAGGCAGATATGGGCGAAGGTCCCGATCAAGGCCATCGCGATGACCCAGCCCAGCGCTTCCCAGCTCGGTGTGGTCCAGACGAACAGGGCCGGCACGAAGGAGAGCGGGGTCAGCAACAGGGCCTGCATGGCCACGATCACGGAGACCTTCTCCAGGGCCGAAAGTTTCTTGAGGGCGATGTGCTGGCACCCCCAGCCGACCGAGGAGAGCAGCATCATCGCGGTCGCTGCGGTGATCGCCTCGAAGCCTGGGCGCACCACGATCAGCACGCCGCAGAAGCCGACCATGGTGGCGGCCCAGCGCCGGGCGCGCACCGCCTCGCCGAGGATCAGGGCGGCGAAGACCGTGGCCCAGAGGGGCGAGGTGAAGTTGATCGCGATGGCGTCTGCCAGGGGCATCAGGGGAATGCCGTAATACCAGAGCAGCATCGCGGCGAAGCTGAACAGGGCGCGCAGGACGAAGAGGCGGAAGTTCCGGGTCGCGCGAAACGCGGGCAGGGCGCGCCAGATCCAGGGCGCCATGAACAGGACGGCGAAGATATTGCGCAGGAAGGCGATCTGGAAAGGATGCAGCTCTTCCGCAAGGGGGCGGATCAGGCTCAACATCACGGTGAAGCTGAGGGCGGCGCCCATCATCCAGACGCCGCCGCGCAGGGTTGCCGGAAGGGCGTTCATGCCGGGGCCGGGAGGGCGCCGGTCAGGAGGCCGGTCCGGTTGCGACGCTGCCCTTGGTGCGCCCGATTTCTGCCGCGGCAAGGCGGGCAATCTGGGCCTCGCGGCGCGCGATATAGCCGGTCGAGGCGACGATCACGGTGGCCCCGACCCAGGTCCAGACATCCGTCGGCTCGCCGAAGACGAACCAGCCGATGAGCACGGCGATGGGCATCTTGGCGAAGTCGAAGGGCAGAACGATCGATGCATCGGCCGCCGCGAAAGCCCGGGTCAGGAAGATATGGCCCAGGGTGCCCAGGGTGCCCATTCCCGCCAGCCAGATCAGGTTGTCGACCGTCGGCATCGTCCAGAAGAAGAGCGAGGCGATGAAGGTCAACGGCAGCAGCATGATCGCATGCATGGCGACGATCACATTCACCGGCTCGGTGCGCGAGAGCATCTTGAGGACGATATGCTGGCTGCCCCAGGCGGCCGAGGCGAGCAGCAGGATCAGGGCTGCGTCGCTGACTTCGACGAAGCCTGGGCGCAGCACGATCAGCACCCCGACGAAGCCGAGAATCACCGCCGACCAGCGGCGCAGGCGCACGATCTCGTGCAGGATCAGCGCTGCGAAGACGGTGGCCCAGAGGGGGGCGGTGAAATTGATCGCGATGGCGTCCGAAAGCGGCATGAAGGGTACGCCGTAGAACCAGGCCAGGGTCGAGATGCCGCCGAACAGGGCGCGCAGGCCGTAGAGCCCCTTATGCGGCACCGCGAGTCCGGTGGTCCGCAGGAAGCGGATCAGGGTCGGGGCCATCCAGATCATCGTGACGAGGTAGCGGAAGAAGGCGATCTCGAACGGATGCAGGTCCTGGGCGACGAACCGAATGGTGCTCAGCATCGCGGTGAAGCAGGTGGCCGCCATGACCATCCAGATCGCGCCCTGGATGGGCGGGGACAGCCGGCGGAAGGCTCGGCCGATCGAGCTCTGCCCGATCGGCGGCGGGCGCCTGATCCAACCGGTCCTCATGGCCGGTCCAGGCTGGCGGCAAGGGCGACATCGGGCCTGTCGGTGCGCAGGCGCGCCTCGCGTCGGGCGATGTAGAGCGTGCTGGCAACGATCAGGACCGCGCCGGCCACGGTCGCGATCTCGGGCACTTCGGCGAAGAGGATATAGCCCATGATCGCGGCGAAGATCAGCCGCGTGTAGTCGAAGGGCGCCACCGCCGTCGCTTCGCCCGCCTCCCAGGCATAGACGGCGAAGAGCTGGCCCATCGTGCCCAGCAGGGCGATGACGAAGAGCAGGGCCAGATCGGTATCGCTTGGCATCTGCCAGACGAAGGCCGCAGGAATGGCGGAAAAGACCAGGCCGAGCGCGGCGAAGTAGAAGACCATGGTCGAGGCGCTGTCGGTCACCGAGAGCTTTTTGACCAGCACGCCGACCAGGGCGCTCAGGCAGGCGCTCGTCAGCGCGACGAGGGAGGCCCATTCGAAGCCGGATCCGGGTTGCAGCACGACCAGCACGCCGCAGAAGCCGACGGCGGTCGCTGTCCAGCGCCGCCAGCGGATGCTCTCGCCCAGCAGCAGGACGGCGAAAACGATCATGAACAACGGCATGGTGAAGACCAGGGCCGTGACATCGGCAAGCGGCAGATAGGCCAGGGCGAAGAACATGCAGGACATCGAGACGATGCCCACGACCGAGCGCGCGACATGCATCCAGGGCCGCTTGGTCCGGATCATCGCCGGCCCGCGCCGGATGAAGACCGGCAGCAGGATGATCAGGGCGAAGAGACAGCGGAAGAAGACGATGACCAGGGTGTGAACGTCCTCGCCCAATTCCTTCACGATGGCGCTTTGCAGGGTCATCACGAAGGCGGTCATGAGGATCCAGAGTGCGCCGCGCAGATTGCCCGGCAGGGCTTCGAAGCGCCCGCGGACCGTTGCGCCGCTCATCGTCCGGCCGGGTGGCCGGGCGTCGAACGTGAAAGGGCCGGCGTGCCCTTGCCCAGGCTCGCCGGCCCTCTTCGCGATGGGCCCGTTTCGGTCACGTGTTCGGGGACGATCCGCTTACTCGGCGTAGTCGGAACCTTCCCGGTCCAACATCCGCTTCAGCGCCTCGAAATGGCGCGCGGAGTTGATCGTGAAGTTGCCGTATTGCTCGAAGGTCATCTTGATCACGTCCTCGGGGATGATGTGCAGCCCCTTGCCGCGCGATTCAGCGAGAATCTGGACCTCGCAGGCGCGCTCGAGGAAATACATGTAATCGAGCGACTCGGCGATCGTCGAAGTGGCGGTGATCGCGCCGTGATTGGCCAGGAACATCACCGACTTATCGCCGAAGACCTCGGCCATCCGGCGGCCCTCGGAGGCGTCATCGGCCAGGCCGTGGAAATCGTCGTCATAGGCGACGTCGTTCCAGAACCGGACGGAGTTCTGGTGGCACATCTCCAGCCGCCCCTCTTTCGAGCAGGCAAGGGCCGTCGAATAGGGCATGTGGGTGTGGAAGACGACATTGCCCCGCGGATGGGCCTGATGGATCGGCAGGTGGATACAGATGGCGGAGACCGGCGGCGGCAGGTCGCCTTCGATCACCGTGCCATCGGCCTCGCAGATCAGGATATCGCTGGCCCGTACCTCGGACCAATGCAGGCCCTTGGGGTTGACGAAGAACTGGTTCTCCTGGCCCGGCACCTTGACGGTGAAATGGTTGTCGATGCCTTCGGTCATGCCGAGCATCGCGGAAATCTGAATGCCCGCGGCGAGGTCGACCCGCGTGCGCCAGACTTCGTCATCGTTGGACTTCAGCTTTTCGACGGCTGCCATTGTTTCGCTCCCTTAAGATACCGGCCGGTCCAACAGCCCCGTCGCCTTGCGGCGACTCCAATCTCATACATACCCAATCTTAGCGACCGGCCGGCCAGTTTCGCAATTGCACAAACGGCGGCGCGTTGGAACTGCAATTCGTAACTTCGCCTATAACATGGTCCTGACGACGGCGCCGTCCACCGAGATGGCCTGGGCGGTCATGTAGGCGGCCTGGCGCGAGCAGAGAAAGGCGCAGACCGCGCCGAACTCCTCGATCGTGCCGAGGCGCTTGGCCGGCACGGTCTCGGCGAATTTGGCCACGCCCTCGGCGTCGGTCAGGCTTTCGTCGTTCACCATGTATTTGGCGTATTTGCGCAGCAGATCCGTGTCGAACGGGCCGGGCAGCAGGCTGTTCACGGTGACGCCCTTGGCCGCTATCTCGCGCGCCAGGGTGCCGAAGGCGCCCAGCAGGCCGGCCTTGAGGCTGTTGCCCAGGGGGGTGTTGGTGCTGGGCTCCTTGGCCGACATGGAACTGATGTTGATGATCCGGCCCCAGCCGCGCTCCACCATGGGCGGCGCGGCGCGATAGGCCATGTCGATGGCCGAGACGAAGGTCTGTTCGAAGGCCTCTCGCCAATCCTCGTTGTTGCGGTCCACGAACTTGCCGGCCTTGGGGCCGTAGGCGTTGGTCACGAGGATCGAGATTTCGCCCAGATGATCGGAAGCCTCGTCCCACAGGCGGGCGCGATCCTCGGGTTTGGAGACATTGGCCGCGACGAAGATCGTGTCGCCGCCGATCGCTTTGGCGGCCTTCCTGCCGTTCTCCTCGGACAGGCCGTTGAGGACGACCCGCACGCCTTCGTCGGCCAGCGCCTTGGCGCAGCCGAAGCCCAGGCCGCGCGAACTGGCGAGGATGAGGGCGCCTTCGCCCTTGATGCCGAGATCCATTGCTCTCCTCCTCCCGCGTCCTAATACAGTGACGTTACGTGGCCGCCATCCATCACGATGCTTTGCGCCGTGATGTAGCCGGCTTTGCGCGAACACAGATAGGCGCAGAGCGATCCGAATTCGTCGATCGTGCCCAGCCGCTTCATCGGCCCGTGTTTGGCAAATTCCACGGTGGCCTCCTCCTCCGAGAGGTCGGGCCGCTGAATGAGGTCGCGCGAAACCCGCCGCAACAGATCCGTGTCGAAGGGGCCTGGAAGGATATGGTTGACCGTCACCCCCTTGTCCGCGATCTCGCGCGCGAGGGTGGAAAAGGCCCCGATCACGGCCGTCTTGAGGCCATTGGCGAGAGGTGCGTTGGGGGTCGTCTCCTTGACCGAGATCGAGCTGATATTGACGATCCGGCCCCATTCGGCGGCAACCATGTCAGGGGCGGCGGCTCGCGCCATGTCGACGGCCGAAAGCAGCGAGAGTTCGAAGGCCGCGCGCCAGTCGTCGAGCGACATGCCGAGGAACGGCCCGGTCGGCGGCCCGCCCGCATTGGTGACCAGGATCGATACCTTGCCGAGCTTTTCCTTGGCTTCGGCGAAAACCCGCGCGCGGTCCTCTTCCGAGGCGACGTCGCCTTTCAGGAAGATCGCATCGCCGCCGAGTGCGGCGACCGCCTTCGCGCCGGTTTCGGCATTGCGGCCGGTGATCGCGACTTTGACACCCTCGCCGATCAGGGCGCGGGCGCAGCCGAAGCCGAGGCCCTGGCTGCCGGCGAGGATGAGGGCACTTTCGCCCTTGATACCGAGTTCCATATCCTGCCTCGCTTCCTTTTCGTCCGTTCGGGCCGTTCGTTCGGGGCGTTCGTTCGGGCGGGCCTATTCGGCCGCCGCGCGCGCGCCGGCGCCTTCGAGATCGCCCAATTCGCGTTCCATCGCGGGGATGACCTTTTCGCCCATCATTTCCATCGAACGCATGACCTTGGCGATTTCCAACCCGCCGAACTGCATGACGCAGCTTATATGGCCTGGGCGCAGGGTGCGAACTTCGTCGATCAGCTGGGCCGCGCATTTCTCCGGATCGCCGATGATCGCGCGTTCGGCGATCTCCTCGACGCTCGGCTCGCCCGCGACGGCGACGGAATCGATGACATGGCGGTCGAAATCCATGTCGCCCTGCCGGAAACCGTGGGCGATTCGATAGGTGTAGCGGAGGTGCTCGGCCGCGGCGAGCGCCTCTTTCCGGTCTTCGGTGACATAGACGAAGCGCTGCACGGCGAGATCGAGGCCGGCCGGATCGACGCCGGCTGCATTCCAATGGGCCTCGATCTGGTGGCGTGTCTCCAGCACCTCGCTGGCCGGCTTCCATTGGGCCGAGACGAAGGGCGTCCAGCCGTTGCGCGCGATGCGCTGCTGGATGGTTTCGTCCCAGGTCATGCCCGCGATGGCGATGGGCGGATGGGGCTGCTGCACGGGCCGGACGCCGAAATGGGTCGGCGGGATCGTGTAATGCTTGCCCTTGTATTCGAGCGGCCCGTCGCCGGCCCAGGCTTGCTCCACCAGATCCAGGAACTCGTACATCATAGGCCGCGAATCCGGCAGGCTGACGCCGAAACGGTCGCATTCATGCTGCTGATAGCCGGCGCCGAAGCCGAGCACGATACGCCCGTCGGAGAGCTGGTCGGCGACCGCGATGTCTTCCAGCAGGCGCATGGGCTCGTAGAGCGGGGCGACGATGACGGCGGTGCCCAGGCGGATCTTCTTCGTCTGGGGCGCGGCCCAGACCGCGGCGGTCAGGGGTGAGGTGACGAGCGAATAGTTCGAAAAGTGATGCTCGGCGAACCAGGCGATATCGAAGCCCAGTTGCTCGGCCATTTGCACCTGTTGGATGCCTTCGGCCGCAGCCTCGCGGACGGGTTTCCGGCCGTCGCGCTGGGGCTGCAGGATGAAGATGCCGAATTTCATGCGGTCGCTTTCGTCTCGATGTCTCGCGCCATCAGATGCCGACGATGGCCTGGCCGCCGTTGGGGCCGATGGTCTGGCCGGTGATGAAGGCGGCCTCGTCGGAGCAGAGGAAGGCAACCAGAGCCGCGTTTTCGTCCAATTCAGCGAAGCGGCCCAGGGGCACGGTCTTGGCGCGGGCCATCACGGCTTCCAGCCCGTCCTTTTCGATTGCCATCTGGCTCATCACGCCGCCGGGCGCGATCGCATTGACGGTGATGCCCCAGGGCGCGAATTCCTTGGCCCAGGACTTGGTCAGGCCAAGCAGGGCCGATTTCGCCGCCGTATATGTGGCGCCGTAGTGATGGCCCATCATCACCCACATGGAGGAGACGTTCAGGATGCGGCCGTATTTGCGCTCCTTCATGCCGGGCACGACGGCCTTGGTCAGGAAGAAGTGGCCGCGAACATGGATGTTAAACATGCGGTCGAAGAAATCCTCCTCGACCCCCTCGATGCCGGTCCGCTCGCCGCCGATGCCGGCATTGTTGACCAGGATGTCGATGCGACCCATTTCGCTTTCGGCCCGCTTGGCATTCTCGGCCATGGCTTTGACATCGGCGACGTCCTCGACGAAGACCAGCGCCTTGCGGCCGGTGGCGCGGACCTTCTCGCCGGTCTCCTCCGCCCAGTCCTTGTTGACGTCATGGATCACGATATCGGCGCCGCGATGCGCCATCAGCAGCGCATGGGCCTGGCCCATGCCGCGGCCGGAGCCGGTGATGAACGCAACCTTGCCTTCAAGCGAGGCGGCCGGCCGCCCTTCGATCGATTCGAACATGTCTTTAGATCCCCACGATGGATTGGCCGCCATTCGGTCCGATGACCTGGCCGGTGATGAAGTCGGATTCGGGCGAGGCGAGAAAGGCGGCCGTATAGGCCATCTCCTCGATATCGGCGTAGCGTCCAAGAGGCACCTTTTTAGACGCCTCGCGGACATAGTCCATGCCGCCCTTGGCCATCACCATCTCGGTGATGACGCCGCCCGGCGTGATCGCGTTCACGGTGATCTTCCAGGGCGCGAATTCGAGGGCCCAGGCCTTGGTCAGCCCCAGGATCGCGCCTTTGGCGGCGATATAGGTCGCGCCCGTCGGATGCCCCGTCGAGGCCCACATGGAGGAGACGTTGACGATCTTGCCCCGGCCGCGCTCCTTCATGCCCGGCACGACGGCCTGGGTGGTGAAGAAGGTGCCCTTCACATGGACGTCGTACATGCGTTGGAAGAAGGCCTCGTCGACCCCTTCGATTCCGGTGCGTTCGGAGGTGATGCCGGCGTTGTTGACCAGGATTTCGATGCCGCCCAGCGCGGCCTCGGCCTCGGCCACGGTCTCCTTCATGGCGGCGACGTCCGAGACGTCGGCGTTGGAAACGAAGACCTTGCGGCCCAGGGCGCGCACGTCCTCGGCCGTTTTCGCGGCCTCGTCCTTCAGGATGTCATGGATCACGATATCCGCGCCGCGCCCGGCCATGACAAGGGCATGGGCCCGCCCCATGCCCCGGCCCGAACCGGTGATCAACGCAACCTTGCCGGCAAGATCGCCCATCTCGTTGCCACTCCCCCGTCACCGCATCACTTATTGCAATGCGATATAAGTTATTGAAATTCAATACAAGAATAGAACATCGCGGGCCGGGGGCGAGTCAAGCCGAGGGCGGGCCGGAATCGGCGTTTTGAGCGCAGCGGGAGGTCTTGGCCAGCGGCGAATGGCCGCTCGAAGCAAGGGTGCCTAAATAGAGGCGCATCGTCCGGCCGATCGGTCGGCCGGGCGGCGCAGAGGGTTACGCGTTCTCGAAGCCCTCGTCGTCGGGATGGCCGTATTCGCAGAACACGCCGCCGACGAATTCGACGCCGGGAGCGTAGGGATCGCCCGGCTCGGTCCGGGCCTCGACCGAATCGCGGTAGGCTTCCGCGCTGTCCTTCGGCTGGTAGCCCAGATGGGCGACCTTGTGGTTCGAGAAAAAGGCTTCCTTGTTGTCCGAGATGCCGTAGACGACCGTGTAGCCGATCCGCTCGGCCAGCAGGCAGCGTTCGACGAGATGGACCAGATCGTTGAAGCTCAGCCAGGTCGCCAGATGGCGGCGGTTGTCGGGCTCCGGGAAGCTCGAATTGATCCGCAGCAGGGCGGATTCCATGCCGAACTTGTTGAAGTAGAGGCTGGCCAGATCCTCGACGAAGCATTTGGACAGGCCGTAGAGGGAATCGGGGCGGCCGGGCGTGTCCGTGTCGGCGCCTTCCTCGCGGCGGCAATAGCCGACGGCGTGGATCGAACTGGCATAGACGATGCGCTTGATGCCGTGGCGGCGCGCCGCCTCATAGATGTTGTAGCCGCCGATAATCGAGGAATTCAGGACATCGGCCCAGGGGCGCTCGACCGGGGCCGCACCGAAATGGACGATTGCGTCGCAACCCTCGACGACCTTCATCACGGCGTCGAAATCGCCCAGGTCGCACTGCATGATCTCCTCGTTGCCGGCCGCCGCGCTGATCTCCTTGCGGTCGGTCAGGCGAATCTTGGTCGCCAGCGGGGCGAGGCCCTTGCGCAGCACGGTGCCCAGGTTGCCGGCGGCGCCGGTGATCAGCAGTCGTTCGAAACGCGGCATGGTTCGTCCTTCTCTTCGGAATGAAACTCGTGTCGGTATTCCGCGGCTCGCAGTGCGCGCCGGCGGCGGGATGATTCGGCGCGTCTACTCGGCGGCGACGGCCGCCGGGCGGTTGGCGCGCCAGAGGCGGCCAACACCGAAGCCTTCGGCCCAGGGCACGCCGGCCAGGACGCAGGAATGCCAGACCGTGGCCTGGTTGGCGCTGACCACGGGCTTGCCCAGGCGTTCCTCGAGGATCGGAATGGCTTCCAGGGTCGCGAGATTGGTGCAGGAAATGACGAGGCCTTCGGCGTCCGGCGTGTCGGTCTCCATGCCGACGCGCACGACCTCCTCGGCCGAAACATCGGCGATGCCTTCCTCCAGCCCCATATGGCGGACCTGGCTGACGCCGATACCGCCCTCTTCGAGGAAGCTGCCGAGACGGACGCTGACCTCTTCGACATAGGGCGCGGCGACGGCGACCCGCTTGAGGCCCAGGGCGCGGCAACCGGCCAGGATACCACCCGAAGTTGTCGTCGCGGGCGAGCCGGAGACGGCCGTGATCTGGCGCCGGATAGCCGCTTCGCCGGCAAGGCCACGGATGAAGCTGGCCGAGGTGCAGGCGAAGCCGATGGCGGCCGGGGCGATGATCTTCAGGCTGTCGGCGCAGGGCTCCAGAGTGCCGTCATCGACCAGGCCGGACATGCTGTCGAGGCCGACATGGGCACTGCGCAGGGGCTGGCGGGTGAAATGCAGGGAGACGCCGGGCGGGGCGAAATCCCAGAACTCCCGGTCCAGCGCCCCGTCGCCCGGATAGATGATGCCGATGCGCGTGTCGCTCATGACGATGCCCTTTCGTGCAGATCGTCTGGGTTAAACTTGGCTCAGCAGATCCTTGCGCGCGGTCAGGAAATCCTCGAAGGCGGCGGCCAGGCCGTCGAACTCCGCATCGCCCATGGGCAGGGACAGGACCATCATGCCGCGCCGTGCGATGTAATGGTCGCGGGTCAGCATATCGAGATGGAACATGTCTTTGGCCGGCCCGTTGTCGGAATAGGCATCGGCGATGGAATGGATCGGGTTGCGGTTGAAATGCACGCACATCATCGAGCCCATGCCGGTGATCTGGATGGGCAAGGCATGTTTGTCGGCGATGCCCTGGAGGCGCTTGCGCAGCTTGTCGCCGCGGGCGTTGAACTCGACCGCGACTTCCGGCGTGTAGATCTGGCTGAGCCCGGTATAGCCGGCCGCCATGGTCAGGACGTTCTGATTGAACGTGCCGGCATGGGGATAGGCGTCGGGCTTGCGCGGGTCGTAGCGGTCCATGATATCGGCCCGGCCGGAGAAGGCGCCGAAGGTGAGGCCGCCGCCGATATATTTTCCGAAAGTCGTCATGTCCGGCATGATGTTGTGGATTTCCTGCGCGCCGCCGGGGGCAAGGCGCGAGGTCATGACCTCGTCGAAAATCAGGATGATGCCGCGATTCGCGGTCTCTTCGCGCAGCATCTGCAGGTATTCGCGGGTCGCGGGGATGCAGCCCGCGCCGCCGGCCATCGGCTCGACCACGACACAGGCGAGATCGTCGCCATGCTCGGCGATCTTCTGCCGCGTGCTTTGGGAATCGTTGTAATCGGCGATGACATAATCGAAAGGCGCGTTGATGGGGGTGCCGCCGGGGCGGAAGGAGAGCACGCCGCCGTGATAGCCGCCCTCCATCACCATCACCTTGTTCCGGCCGGTGACGGCGCGGGCGGTGACGATGGCCATCATGTTCGATTCGGTGCCCGAATTGGTGAAGCGCACCCGCTCGACCGAGGGCCAGCGGTCGACGATCATCTGGGCCAGCTTGGCCTCGGTTTCGTTATGGCCGCCCAGGACGATGCCGTTGTCCAGCGCGGTTTTCACCGCGGCGATGATCTTGGCGTTGGAATGGCCGTAGAGCCCGGCCGTGTATTCACCGACGAAATCCGCGTATTTGTGCCCGTCCACGTCCCAGACATGGCAGCCTTCGCCCTTGGCGAGGGTCAGCGGGAAAGGGCTGTAGAAGAGCACGGTGCGCGAATTGCCGCCGGGCAGTGCCTTGCAGGCCGCGTCATAGACCGACTTGCTCTTCGGATTGTTCGCGGTGAAGCGCTGGGCGGCCTCGTCATAGGCGGCTTCCAGGCCGTAATTCCGCTGGGTTTCGACGTTCATGGCTCCCTCCCCGATACCGGTCTTTTATCCAGAGTGGGAGACTACACCAGAACCGCCGCCGGGCGGCAACGGGCGCGTTGCATGGCGGTTTTACGCTGGCCGCCGCCGCGCCAGTTCATCCTTCGAGACGCGCGCTGCGTGCGCTCCTCAGAATGAGGAGAAAACTGGATTCGACCTCACCCTGAGGAGCCGCCGCAAGGCGGCGTCTCGAAGGGTCTGCAGCCGTGTTCGGCACTTTATCTATTGTGCTTCGGGCCAGCGCGATTCGGGTCGGTCGATATCGACGTCGGCCAGTTCGGCGACGAAGGCGATGATGCTGTTGATGTCGCGTTTGCCCCAGCCCTTGGCGAGCATCATTTGGTAAAGCTCGACGATCGGCCCGCCCAGGGGCATGGGGACGCCGAGGCTGCGCCCCAACTCGTTGGCCAGGCGGAAATCCTTGTAGCGCAGGTCGATGGCGAAGCCGACGCCGTCGGGGTCGTCTCCGGTCAGCCGGGCGACGGCCTCGTCCAGGGTCTGGCTGGCGGCGGCGGCATTGCCGCAGACCTCCATGGTGCGGGCGGCCGGGATGCCCATGGCGGCAGCCAGGGCGATGCCCTCGGCCAGGGCGATGCGGGTCGCCCCGGCGACGTAGTTCGTCACCAGTTTCATGGCGCTGCCGCGCCCGACCGGGCCGATATGGTAAATGTAACGGGCCATGGGACGGAGGAGCGCCTCGGCCCGGGGGAAGTTCTCCTCGGAGGCGCCGACGATGAAGGTGCCGTCGCCCTGACGGATGGTCTCCGGCCCGGTCACGCCGGCGACCGGGGTGCTGATCGGCGCTTCGACATAGGCGATTCCGCGCTCTCCGGCATGGCGCGCCATCTCGGTGCCCGTCGCCGGATCGCTGCTGGTGGTGTCGATGATCAGGAGGCCGGGTTTGGCATTGGCGATCACGCCCGAAGGGCCGTCGAGCACGGCGCGCACGGCCGCCGGATTGGGCAGGGACAGGATAATGACGTCGCATTCGGCCGCCAGGGCGGCGACATCGCCATAGGGCGTGGCGCCGACTGCGCGCATCGCTTCCGCGCATGACGGGTTGTTGTCGACGGCGCCCAGCGCGCCATTGGCCTTGACCAGATGCACCGCCAGCTCGCGGCCCACGGTGCCGAAACCGATGAGGCCGACCCCTTCCTTCGTCATTCTTTTCCCCTCTGGAACTGAGATGCCTTCGCCTTCGATTGACAGGCGAAGCGCGCGGTCGCTACCGTTCTTGGCGTTGAGGGAGAAATCAAGGATATAGCAATGAGCGACGGACGCTTCGACGGCCAGGTGGCCGTCGTGACCGGCGGTGCGCAGGGTATTGGCTTGGCCATCTCGCGCCTGCTGGCGGAACGGGGGGCAACGGTCTGCATCCTCGATCTGGATGAGGGTTTGGCCGGCAAGACGGCCAAGGGGTTGAGCGAAGTGGGGCCGGAAGGGCGGGCCTATTTCGGCGATGTGACCGATGAGGCCAGCCTGATCGCGGCGCGCGAAAAGATCCTGGCCGATTTCGGCCATGTCGAGGTGCTGGTCAACAATGCCGGGGTCTATCCCCATGCGACGATCCGAGAGCTGACGGTCGAAATCTGGAACACGATGTTCGACGTCAACGCCAAGGGCGTGCTGCTGGCGACGCGGGTCTTCATGGACCCGATGATCGAAAAGAAATACGGCCGCATCGTCAGCATGGTCACCAACGACGCCTATATCGCCAAGCCGACGACGCCGGCCTATGCGGCCTCGAAAGCGGCGGTGCTAAGCCTGATCAGGACATTCGCGCTTGAACTCGCGCCTCATCAGGTGCTGTGCAACGGCGTCAGCCCGGGCGCGGTGGCGACGGAGAAGACCAAGAACGCCAAATGGCTGGTCGAGAAGACGCCGCTGATTCCCCTGCGCCGCCCGGCGACCCCGGAGGATATGGCGGAATACGTCGCCTTCCTGTCGTCGAACCGCAACCGCTTCATGACCGGCGAGACGATCGTCACCAATGGCGGCTGGTCGATGTTCTAGTTCGCAGTTTTGGTCCTCATGCTGAGCCTGTCGAAGCATGGGGTTCGGACCACAGTGCCGCGCGGCCCTCGCCCTTCGACAGGCTCAGGACGAGGAGCATTCTTGGAAATGAGGGGAGACGGCCATGGCCGAGTCAGAGGAATTCAAGGGACAGGTTGCCGCGGTTACCGGCGGCGCGGTGGGGATCGGCTTCGCGATCTGCAAGCTGCTGGCCCAGCGCGGCGCGCAGGTCTGCATTCTCGATCTGGACGAGGGTAAGGCCGCGGAGGCGGCCAAGAAGCTGGGCGAATGGGGGCTGGAAGGCCGCGCCTACAAGGTCGATGTCACGAAGGAAGCCACCCTCCAGGCGGCGCGCGACGCGATCCTGAAGGATTTCGGCCATGTCGAAGTGCTGGTCAACAATGCCGGAATCTATCCCCAGGCCACCCTGCGCGAGATCACGGTCGAGGGCTGGGACCAGATGTTCGACGTCAACGCCAAGGGCGTGCTGCTGACGACGCGGACCTTCATGGACCCGATGATCGAAAAGAAATACGGCCGCATCGTCACCATCGGCACGATCGACGCCTATGTCGCCAAGCCGACGACGCCGCATTACGCCGCGTCCAAGGCGGCGGTGCTGAGCCTCATCAAGACCTTCGCGGCGGAACTCGCCCCCCATCAGGTGCTGTGCAACGGCGTCAGCCCGGGCGCGGTGGCGACCGAGCGCGCCAAGGCCTCCGACTGGTTGCCCAAGCGCCTGCCGCTGATCCCGCTGGGCCGGGCGGCGGAGCCGGAGGACATGGCGGAATACGTCGTCTTCCTGGCCTCGAACCGGAACCGCTTCATGACCGGCGAGACGGTCATCGCAAGCGGCGGTTTCATGATGATCTAGGAACGCTGCCACCCTCATGCTTCGACAAGCTCAGCATGAGGACACAACCGCTGTGCCGCCTCGTCCTGAGCTTGTCGAAGGGCGCGGCGGCGGCGACCGCAGGAAGGGGAAGCCATGAGCGACAAGGAATTCGACGGTCAGGTTGCCGTGGTCACCGGGGCGGCGGGCGGCATCGGTTTCGCCATCGCCAAGCTGTTCGCCGAGCGTGGGGCGACCGCCTCGATCTGGGATGTCGATAGCGCGGCGGCGGACGCCGCGGCCAAGAAGCTCAAGGACATGGGCCTGAAGGCCCATAGCCAGGGCCTCGATGTAACGGACGAGGAGCAGATCTTCGCGGCGCGCGATGCGACCCTGGCCGATTGCGGCCAGATCGACATCCTGGTGAACAATGCCGGGCTTTATCCCGAAGGCACCATCCAGAACATGACCCGCGAGGCCTGGGACCGGGTCTTCGCCGTCAATGTGACGGGCCCCTTCTTCCTGATGCGTGCACTGATGGAGCATATGAAGGCGCGCAAGTTCGGGCGCATGGTCAATATCGTGACGGTCGACGCCTATATGGCCAAGCAGACCAAGCCGCATTACGCGGCGTCCAAGGCGGCGCTGTTGAGTGTGATGAAAACCTACGCCATCGAGCTGGCGCCCCACGGCATCCTGGTCAACGGGGTCAGCCCGGGCGCTGTGGCGACCGAGCGGGCCAAGCTATCCGACTGGCTGGAGCCGCATACCAAGAAGACGCCGGTCGGCTATTCGGCCGAGCCCGAGCAGATGGCCGAATACGTCCTGTTCCTGGCGTCCAAGCGCAACATGTTCATGGCCGGCGAATGCATCATCGCCTCCGGCGGGTTTTACGTGGCCTCGGCGTAGTTTGACGGTTCTGAGGGTGAGGTGGTGTGCGAGCCCCACCTCACCCCAACCCTCTCCGCCCCCCCAGGGGCAAAGAGGGAGTTTGGTAGCCGCCGGCGCGTTTCTCCCTCTCCTGCCATGGGGGAGAGGGCCGGGGGGAGGTGGGCTTGCACCGTATAGTGCGCAGTGGCCGGACCCGCGCCCGTCTCGCCGGATGTTGACCCCGGGCGGCAGGGGCGGATGATCCAGAGAAATAAACGATGACAGGGGCGACCATGGACGAGACCCATCTTTCAGGCGTGCAGACCTTCATGGGCATGCCTTTCTCGCGCGACCTATCGAAGGCCAAGGCGGCTGTTCTGGGCATTCCCTTCGATTGCGGGCTCCATGCCGTGCGGCTGGGCGCGCGCACCGGGCCGGCGGCCCTGCGCACCGGCTCGACCCTTGTGCGGCCTTATCAGCCGCCGCTCTACGATTTCAACGTCATCGACGAGTTGGGCGCGGTCGATTGCGGCAATGTCGATGTCGTCCTGGGCGACACGGCGGAGAGCTTCCGCCGGATCGAGGAAGCGGTCTGGGGGATCGTCGAGAGCGACACCATCCCGGTCACCTTCGGCGGCGACGGGGCGGTGACCCTGCCGCAGCTGCGCGCGCTTAAGCGCAAATATCCCGATCTGGCTGTCCTCCATTTCGACGCCCATACCGATACCTATCAGGACAGCCCGGCCCCGGCGCCGGGCGCGAATAGGCCGGAATACGATCCCTCCACGACCTTCTCGCGGGCGGCCGACGAAGGGGTGATCGACGCCGCGGCCTCGATGCATGTCGGGCCGCGCGGCACGATCAGCCAGGGTGGCGTGTTCGATTTCACCCGTTCGAAGGGCTACGGGCTGATCTCCGGCGAGGACATGGCGGCGCTGGGCATCGCCGGAACCCTGGAACGGATTCACGAGCGCATGGCCGGGCGGCCGGTCTATCTCTGCTGGGACATGGATGTCTTCGATCCGTCCTGCGCGCCGGGCGTCTTCACCCCGACCTGGGGCGGGCTGACAGCGCGCGAGGGGCTGGACTATCTGCACGGGCTGCGCGGCCTGGATTTCGTCGCCTTCGACGTGAACACCCTATCGCCGCTTCACGATGTCGGCGGGATGAGCGCCTTTCTCGCCGCCACCGTGGCGGCCGAATGCCTGTTCCTGGTGGCCGACCAGCTGCGCCGGGCGAAGTAGCGCGCGGCGGGACGGTCCTCAGACCGGCGGGCGCCAGGCGGGCCAACCGATCAGGGGTTCCAGAGCTTTGCCGATGCGCAGGCACATCAGGTCGTCGTAACGGTTGCCGACGATCTGCAGCGCCGTGGGCAGGCGTTCGCCGGTGAAGCCGGTCGGCACCGAGAGGGCCGGGCATTGGCCGATCAGGTTGAAATGCGAGGTCATCTCCAGGCCAATATAGCGGCCCTCGTCGTCGAGATGGTCGTAGTCCTCGTCGTCCGCCGTCACGTCGGGCGCGGGGATCGGCATGGTCGGGCAGAGAAAGGCGTCGTAGCGTTCGAAGACGGCGCGGAAGATGTGCCAGACCTCGGTCCGCATGAGTTCGGTGCCCTTGGCGGTGACCGCATCGGCTGCCAGGCCGGCCTCGATCCGCCGGACGAAGCCGGGGTCCATCCGGTCGCGCCATTCCTCCAGCTTGTCGCCCAGGACGGCGGCGTAATAGGTCGCGCTCATCAGCCAGCGGGGGTCGAGCCGCGTCGGCAGGCCCTCGAGCGCGATCTCCTCGACCACAGCACCAGCCGAGCGCAGGGCATCGCAGGCGGCGCGCGCGTTCGCCTCGACCTCCGGATCGACGGTTATGTAGCCGAGGTCCGGGCTGAAGGCGAGGCGCAGGCCGCGCACGTCACCGTCGATCGGCAGAGCGATGTCGAGCGGCTCGAGCAGGGTCTGGATATCGGCCTCGTGGGGGCCGTTGGTCACGTCGAGGAACAGGGCCGCATCGTCCACCGTGCGGACAATGGGCCCGAAATGCCAGGTCTGGTCGAACACGCTGGGCAATATCTCGAAGGGAATGCGCCCGAAGCTCGGCTTCAGCCCGACCAGGCCGCACCAGGCCGCCGGCCCGCGGATCGAGCCGCCGGAATCCGAGCCCTCGGCCAGCGGCGCGCAGCCCGAGGCGACGGCGGCGGCCGAACCGCCGGAGGAGCCGCAGGGCGTCTTGTCCAGGTTCCAGGGATTGCGCGTGACGCCCCAGAGCGGGCTGTCCGTGAACCAGGAGAAGGCGTATTCCGGGGTCGTCGTCTTGCCGATCAGGATGCCGCCCGCGTCGCTCTGGCGTGAGACGACGGCGGCATCTTCGTCCGGCACCCAATGTTCGTGGATGCGCGAGCCGCGCGTGGTCGTCTTGCCCTTGGTCGGGGTCATGTCCTTGATGACGAAGGGCAGGCCGTGCAGGGGGCCGAGATCGTCGCCGCGTGCGACCGCGGCCTCGGCTTCCTTGGCCTTCTCGCAGGCTTCGTCGAAATAGGTGAAGCAGAAGGCGTTGAGCTTGGGGTTGACCTGCTCGATGCGCTGAATCGCGTTGTCGATCAGTTCGACCGGGGATAGTTCCTTGCGCCGGATCAACTCGGCCAGGGCGCTCGCCGATGTATAGCAAAGATCCAGATCAACCATTCCAGCCTCCCTTTCGCTCAAGCTTGGTAGCAGCTTCGGCGACCCTGTGCCACGGGCTTGCGCCTCGATTTCTCCAGGCAATCGATACTACGCCGCGCCGACCGCTTCGCGCAGGGCCTGGGCCATGGCCCAGGCGTCTTCGGGGCGCAGCCTGTCCCATGGTCGGCCCAGCAGGTCGCGCAGGCTGCGCGCCGTCGCGTCGCTGAAGACGACCGCGCCATCGCGCTCGACCGCGGCGATGCCGTCATAGGGCAGGGAGGATTCGTTCGAGGCGACGGCCTGGGTTTCGGTCCAGCCTTCCGCGAGATCGAGGGCGAGGCCGGCGCGGGACAGGCGGATGGGATAGCCGCCGATGCGCCCCTCCGGCCCCGGCACATGGGTCGCGGTCGGGGCCTCGCCCAGGGCCGCCTTGAGCACCACCATCGCCGCACTGACGGTCAGGCCGTTGAAGTCCAGATCGTAGGGAATGGGGTAGGGGGCGAAGAGGGCGGCGGGGTCCGGTGGGGCGATGACCCGGCCGCCGATGCGGGCCTCGATCAGATAGGGCGGATAGTCGGGCGCGGGCACGCCTTCCGGCGCATCCTCTGGCGAGGGCTCGGCGTAGAAATGGTATTCCAGGGCGTGCTGGGCGACGAGGCGCACGTCGATGGATTCGGGCCGGACGCCCTCGCGCGCGGCCAGGACGAAGCGGGCCTTGGGAATCGCCTCGATGACATTGCCCATGCCGCAGAGCGGGCCGGGGCCGGTCCGTGTCAGCACCGCATTGACCACATCGGGATAGGACAGATTGAACCAGGGCGATCCGAGACCCGATTCGACCCAGCGGTCGCGGAAGGCTTGCAGCGGCGCCAGATGGCAGGCCATGAAGGCGGCGAAGGGCGCGGCGCGGGCCGCTTCGCCCGTGGGGCCTTCGAGCCGATCCACGGCCCACCAGGGCAGCAGGCTGGGCGCGGCCACGGTGACGTCGGGTGCTATCCCGGCGAGGGCGCGCCCGGCGCCCTTCTCGGTCAGGTCGAAGGGCATGAACCGTATCGTGGGAAAGCGTCCTTCGACGCCAGCGCCGATCCGGGCATTGGCGATCTTGCGCGCGGCGTAATCTCCGGAGCGGCCGGCGACGACGATCTCGTCAAATTCCTCCGCCCTTGCGGCGGCTTCAAGCAGCATGCCGTTGAGCACACCCAGGGAGACCAGAAGAAGGCGAGCCATTGTCGCTTTTATCTCCGAATCGATTCGGCGGGCGCCTGTTGCGATCCGCGGGAACCATCCTAGAAAGGTCGGGTCGAACCGCCAAAGGAAGGAATCTTAATTTCTGCATAAGAGACGCTTATGAGCTGGGTTGGAAAAATGAACCAATTATATAGATTGGTTCTATAATCATTCTTTACAGGCGTCGTGATTCCCGAGTAAACGGGAAGGGTGAAGATATTTTTGAAAACCAATACGGGTAATTGGTTCTAAAGTGGCGACGCAACAGGCCTTGAGCGAGCTGCGTTCTCTCCTCCGCGAGGGGGGCTTCGCGCCGCGCGGCAAACTGCCGCCGGAACGCGAATTGGCGCGCCGGCTGGGAGTCGGGCGTGGCACCTTGCGCAAATCCCTGGCGGTGCTGGAGGCGGAGGGCCGCATCACCCGCCATGTCGGCCAGGGCACCTTCGTCGACGGTCAGCCGGAGGTCGCGCCTGTCGCGGGGCTGCTCGCCGGCGATGCCAGCCCGGCCGAGGTGCTGGAGGCGCGCGCGGTGATCGACCCGGCCATCGCCAGCCTCGCGGCCATGCGCGCGACACCCGAACAGATCGCCCGCATGCGCCAGTGCATCGAAAAGAGCATCTCGGAAGACGGCTGGCCGAACTGGGACCGCTGGATGGGCACCCTGTTCCGCACCATCGCCGAGGCCGCTGGCAACGGCTTGCTGCAGAGTTTCATGGCCCATGTCGACGACCGGCGTTCGAACGACGAATGGGCCGAGCTGCGCGCCCGGGCTCTGACGCCCGACTGGCAGCGCACCCTGTCGGCGCAGCATCGCGGCATCGTCGATGCCATCGCGGCGCGCGACGCGGCGCGGGCGGCGGAACTGACCCGCGAGCATCATCTGGCCGTCCGCACACGCTATTTCGGCGTCGCGGGCGAAATCGGAATACCGGTCGCTTAGGCCGGACGAGGGAGAGGGAGAGACGATGTATTACCTGGGCGTCGATACCGGCGGCACCTTCACCGACTTTGTGGCGTTGAACGCCGAGTCGGGCGAGATCACGACCTTCAAGGTGCCCTCTGTGCCCGAGGATCCGGCGCGCGCCGTGCTGGCAGGAGTCGAGCGGTTGCGCGACCGCCACGGCGTCGACCCGTCGGAGATCGGCCGCTTCATCTTCGGCACGACGGTGGCGACCAATTCCGTGCTCGAATTGAAGGGTTCGAAGACTGCGCTCGTCGCCACAAAAGGCACGCGCGACGTGATCGAGATCCAGCGTCTGTGGCGCAGCCATCTCTTCGATCTCTATATCCAGAAGCCGCCGCCGCTGGTGCCCCGGCGCTGGCGCTTCGAGGCGGATGAGCGGATCGGCTCCCAGGGCGAGGTCGTCACGCCGCTGACCGACGCGGAGGCCGCGCGCGTCGCGCGCCTGGTCGTGGACGGCGATTTCGAGGCGGTGGCGATCTGCGGCCTCTTCTCCTTCCTGAATGCCTCGCATGAGGAGAAGCTGCGCGACGCCATCCTGGCGGCGAAGCCCGACGCGCTGGTCTCGATCTCCTCCTCGGTCTCGCCCGAGTTCCGCGAGTTCGAGCGGGCGACGACCACCGTCATGAACGCCTATGTCATGCCCAGGATCGACCGGCTGGCCAACCGGCTGGAAACCCTGCTGGGCGAGATCGGCTGCGGCAGCCAGCTGCGCATCATCCAGTCGAACGGCGGCTTGATGAATGTCGCGACCACGCGCAGCCATCCGGTGCGCACCCTGCTCTCCGGCCCGGCCGGCGGGGTGGTGGGTGCGGTCGGCGTGGCCAAGGCGGCGGGTTTCGACGATATCATTGCCATGGATATGGGCGGCACCAGCCTGGATATCTGCCTGGCGCGGGGCGGCCAGGTCTCCCTTTCGACCGAGGGCCAGGTCGGCGCCTATCCGGTGCAGGTGCCCCAGGTCAACGTGCACACGATCGGCGCCGGCGGCGGCAGCCTGGCGCGGGTCATCCGCGGCGCGCTCAAGGTCGGGCCGGAAAGCGCGGGCGCGATTCCCGGCCCGGTCTGCTACGGCAAGGGCGGGACGGAGCCGACCAGCACCGACGCGGCCGTCACCCTGGGCTATATCGATCCCGGCTATTTCGTCGGCGGCGAGATGAGCCTCGATGTCGAGGGCGCCAAGCGCGCGGTCGAGACCCATGTCGGCGAGCCTCTTGGCATGGACGCTGCCGAGGCCGCGCTGGCCATCGTCCGGGTCCAGGTCGCCAATATGGTCACGGGCATCCGCTCCGTCTCGGTCGAGAAGGGCTGGGACCCGCGCGAGTTCGCGCTGCTGCCCTTCGGCGGGGCCGGCTCGCTCTATGCCGGTCTGATTGCCGAGGATCTGGGCATTACGGATATCTTCGTGCCGATCCAACCGGGCGTGCTGTCGGCTCTCGGGATGCTGCTGACGGATATCAAATACACCGATGTCGTCACCCGGCTGATGGACACCGACACGGCCTCGGCCGAGGCCTTCGAGGAAATCTATGCCGGGCTCGAGAAGAAGCTGAAGGCCGAGTTGAGCGGCGAAGGCATGGCTGCGGGGGCGATCCGTTTCGACCGGACCTGCGACATGCGCTATCGCGGCCAGGCCTACGAGATCAACGTGCCGCTGCCGGACGCCGCGCCGGACAAACTGGTCGGCGCGATGGCCGATGCCTTCCACGCCATGCATCGCAGCATGTACGGCCAGGCGGCCGAGGGCGATCCGGTGGAATTCGTCAATTACCGGGTGACCGGCGTGGGCGTGATCAAGAAGCCGGAGCTGAAGCCGCTGGGCGATGCGGCGGCGGCCGAATCGGCCGAGAAGGGGACGCGCCAGGCCTATTTCCCCGGCATCGGCTGGGCCGACACACCGCGCTATGAACGCTCGGCCCTGCGCCCCGGCGCGACTTTCGAAGGCCCGGCCCTGGTCGAGGAGGCGGGCGCCACGGTCGTCCTTTTCCCCGGCCATTCCCTGACGGTGGACGGTTTCGGCAACATGGCGATCAAGGTGCAAGGGCGCCGCAGCGAGAGGAGCGCGAAATGACCGCAGTGACCAAAGTGGATCCGGTCTCGATCGAGGTGGTGGGCAATTACCTCGTCTCCGCGGTGCGCGAGATGAACTCGACGCTGCGCCGCACGGCCTATTCGACGATCCTGCGCGAGAGCATGGATTCCTCGACCGCCCTGTTCGATCCCCAGGGCCAGATGATCGGCCAGGCCGATCACGTGCCCTCGCATCAGGGCAGCCTGGCCAAGGCGGCGCGGATGGTGGCGGAGGACATCCCGCTTGACCCCGAGGATATCGTCATCCTCAACCATCCCTACGAGGGCGGCACCCATCACCCGGACATCATGATCTTCAAGCCGGTCTTTTATGACGGGCATCTGGTCGCGATCTCCGCCGCTCTGGGCCACCATATCGACGTGGGCGGCCGCTCGCCCGGCTCTATCTCCTCCGACGCGCGCGACGTGTTCGAGGAGGGGCTGATGATCCCGCCCATGAAGCTCTACCGGAAGGGCGTAGTGGTGCCCGAGATCCTGCGCATGATCGAGGCCAATATCCGCGTGCCCGAGAAGACCCTGGGTGATATCCGAGCCGAGATCAGCGCGGTGACGATCGGCGAGCGGCGCTATCTCGAACTGGTCGAACGCTACGGTCGCGAGGAACTGGCCGAGATCGTCGCCGGGGTGCTCGACTATTCCGAGGACCTGATGCGCGAGGATCTGGCCAAGCTGCCCAATGGCAGCTATTCGGCCGAAGGCTTCCTGGATTCGGACGGCATCGACGACAGGCCGGTGCGCATCTACGTCACTGTCACCCTGAAGGACGGCGCGGTGGTCGTCGATTTCGAGGGCACGGACCCCCAGGTGAAGGGGCCGTTCAACTGTTCCGACAGTTCGGTCTATTCGGCGGTCTATGCGGGCATCCGCTACATGACCAACCCGATCATCCGGCAGAACGAAGGCTGCTTCCGGCCGATCGAGATCGTCCGGGCCGAGGGCACGGTGGTGAAGCCGCGCAAGCCCGCCCCGATCAGCGGCCGCTTTACCACCCTGGAGCGGATCGCGGACACCATCGTCCTGGCCCTCAACCAGGCGCGCGGCGACGACCAGGTGGGTAGCAGCCTGGCCTGCGTCTGCTCCTTCGCGGCCAACGGCACCTATCCGAATTCCGACCGGCGCTTCGTCTGTTTCGAGATTTTCGGCGGCGGCTGGGGCGGCACCGTGCGGGGCGACGGGCTCGACGCCTCCTTCGGCCTGATGGCGAATTCTTACGACACGCCGATCGAGGCGGTGGAACTGGAATACCCGCTGCGGGTCGAGAGCTACAACATGATCACCGACAGCGGCGGGCCGGGCAGCAACCGGGGCGGCATGGGGTTCTATCGCCACACCCGCTACCTGCACGGCGAGGGCTATTACACCAACCGCTCGGAAACCTCGAAATTCCCGCCCAAGGGCGTGCTGGGCGGCAAGCCCGGCGCGCCGTCGAAGCAGCGCCTGATGCGGGCCACCGGCAAGACCGACGACCTGCCGTCCAAGATCACCAATCTCTCGATCTATGCCGGCGACCTGATCTGGATGGCCCAGCCGGGCGGCGGCGGCTACGGCAATCCTTTGGACCGGGAACCCGCGCGGGTGCTCGACGACCTGCTCGACGAAAAGATCAGCCCCGAGGCCGCGCGCGATATCTACGGTGTGGTGGTCAAGGGCGGCGCGGTCGACGCGGCGGCGACGGAGGCCAGGCGGGCGGAGTTGCGGGTGGCGGCCTAGGGACGCGGTACCGGCCTTCCTTCCGTCCCTACTACCATTGTCGTCCCGGGACTTGTTCCCGGGACCCATTGGCGGCGGGACCTGATGATGTCCCTCGGGGGGCGCGAACTGGGCCATTGCAGGAATGGAGCGCCGCCCGGCAGTTTCTCAGGATAGGCGCGCGCTTCGCCCGAGCGGATAGGGCGGATGGGTCCCGGGAACAAGTCCCGGGACGACACCGTGGATGGGGCGGG
>JAQCGR010000252.1 GCA_027619995.1 Pseudomonadota bacterium
GAGGGCGGCGCGAGGGCGGCACTGCCGGTCGTGGTCGAGAAGAACGAGCCCATCGAATTCTGGTCCTGGACGCCTGGCGCGAAAATGGCGCTGGGCATCTGGGATATCCCGATACCCGAGACCCCCGATCCGGTGCAGCCGACGGTCCTGCTCGTGCCGCTGCTGGGCTTCGACGGCGCCGGCTATCGGCTGGGCAATGGCGGCGGCTACTACGACCGTACCCTGGCGGTCCTGGATCCCATGCAGCTAACCATCGGTGTCGGCTACGAATGCGGACGCCTTGAGACGATCTACCCCCAACCGCATGACATTCCCCTCGACGCCATCGTGACCGAGGCGGGCTGCACGCGAATCGCCTGAAAGCGGGGCCGCCCTCGGCGCAGCGGGCGGAGGCCTGCTACGGCCGGGCCCGTGCCTCGGCGGGGTCGATGACGACGGCCTCGGCAACCTTCGGCATCGGCGCACGGTTTCTGCCGAAGATGCGCATCAGCAGAAGAATGCCCGTGAGCGTCGCGAGATAGAAGGCGATCTGAATTCCCATCGGCCGGTCGCTGTAGCCGATCAGGATATGCAGCAAGGTGCCGGCCACACTGTCTTGGCTCAGCAGTTCCGAACTGTCCCAGACCTGCGAGACGAGCGAGGGCAGGATTCCGGCCTGATTCAGATAGGCGGCGGCATTGGCGGCAAGCCCGGCTGCAAGCAACAGCACCATCCAGCTCACCACCGTCATGAAGCGCCCGACAGGGATCGTCAGCAGGCCGCGATAGATCAGCCAACCCAGAGCCGCGCCGCCGGCCAGGCCCAGCAGACTGCCGCCCAGCAGGCCGGAACCGCCCGCGCCGCTGGCGGCCAGGCCGTACATGAACAACACGGTTTCCGATCCTTCGCGCAACACGGCGAAGAAGGCAACGATGGCCAGGGCGTAGAGCGGCTTTGCCCCGACGCTCACGTCATGGCCGATGCGCCGCATCTGCGTGGCGAGGTGGCGGCCATGGGCGCTCATCCAGGCATTGTGCCAAGCCAGCATCGCCACGGCGGTCAGCAGGATGGCGGCATTCAGAAGCTCCTGGCCGCGGCCGTCCAGGCCGTTCGAAATGACGCCGGCGAAACCGGCCACGAGCCCCGCGCCGCAAAGGCCGGCCGCGATCCCGCCGATCAGCCAACGGGTTCGCCCGGCGACTCCGCGCGAGGCCCCCATCACGATCGCGACGATCAGGGCGGCTTCCAGCGTCTCTCGAAAGACGATCAGCGCGGCGCCGAGCATGGCGTTTCTACTCAGCCACCAGTTTGCCCTTGGCCGTGTCCTCGTTGAATTCGCCCACGAAGCGATACTCGCCGGCTTTCAACGGTTCGATCCGGATGGTCGCCTTGCTGTTGCCGGGCACGATCTTTTCGATTCGCAGGTTGTGGCTCTCGAATTCCTCGGGCGTCGCATCCTGGTTGTCGATCACCAATTTCAACTGCTGCCCTGCAGGCACCTTGATCTCGTCGGGTTGGAAACGGTGATCCTTGATCACGATGACGGTCTCGAACGCGTTGGCCGCGATGGCGGTGGGCGCGCCGAGGGCGAGCACAATGGCGACGATCAGGCTTCTCTTCAGCATATCTGACTTTCCTCGCATCCAGAGGGCATGTCGTCAGTGTCGGAGATGATAATAATGCGAGGCATTCTTATAAACAGTGGTGTTATCGCAATCCAGCCCGCCATGGAACGCATGGCCGAACAGAAGGGGCGAGGGTTAGCCCATCATGGTCGCCGGGCCGAGATCCGGAGTCCGCCCAGAACGCCGTCTTCGAACAGACCCACGATGACCCGGAAAAAATCCTCGAGCCCGTCCGTGACCGCCTGGCCGTGCTTTTCGACATTGCCGGCATGGTTGGCGCGGAAGGCGCGCAGCCTCTCGCGGCAGAAATCCGACCACCGCCCGGTCATGTCCTCGAAAACGATATCGGCGAAGCCCGCTTCTGCCATCTGGGCCTTGTAGGTCGCGGCGGCGGGGATCGGCCCGCCGCAGCGGACCTTGACGCTCAGATCGCACTGCTGGTCCGCATCGGGCGCGCGCAGCAGATGGAAATCCTCGATATAGATCCGGCCGCCCGGCTTGAGGGCCGCGTGGCATTGGGCGAGCAGCCGTTGGCGGTCGCCGATATGGATAAAGACAAGCAGGGACATCAGGGCATCGAAGGCCCGGCCGTCCGGCGGGCCATCCAGGATATCGCCACAGACCGTTTCGATCCGGCCGGCCAAGCCGCATCGGGCATTAAGCTCCGCCGAAAGGGCGTCGAGATCGGTCTGCAGTTCCAGCGCCGTGACATGGCATCCGATCTTCGCGGCGAGATGTCGCGCCGACCCGCCGATCCCCGATCCGACGTCCAGTAGGCGGCTGTCCCGCGTCAGGCGGAGGGCGGTCGCGGCAGACTCGACCGCCTCGGCGCCCAGATAATGATAGCTGTCGAAGGGCTCGAGGTCGGCGGCCGTCAGGGGCGCATCGTCGGCGATGCCCAGCGCGCGCAACTCATTGTGAATCCGCTCCACCTGATCGTAGAGCTTCATGGATTTCATCGATTGCGCGGTGTCGGGCATCGGCAATTCCCTGTCGGATGGACCAGGGTGAAACCTAACAACGGTTCGCCCTTTGCGCATCGGCGAATGCTGCCTCTGGGTGAATGCACATCAAGGTCATGCTGCCATCGAAGCTGTGCTAAAACGGTGACCTGATCGACGGGGTTTGAGGGGTGGAGCGATGGGCCGGAACGCGAATGCCGACGAAACTCGCTGGTTTGCCAGTGTTTTAAGAAAGGGCATTTCCGCCCGATTCGAAGTTCTGCTTATCGCGGCGCTCCTCGTGTTGGCGTGGTCAGGCCCCGGTTGGGCCAAGGATGCGGCCATGGCGGCATGCGGCACCGAGGTCGTGGCAACCTCCTCGGGACCGGTCTGCGGCGTGGCGGAGGATCTGCCCGAACGCACCGGGGTGGAGGCGTTCCGCGGCATTCCATACGCCGCCAGCGTCGCCAAGGAATTCCGCTGGACCGCGCCGCGTCATGTCGAGCCGTGGTCGAAGACCAAGGTCGCCGACACTTTCGGGGCGGTCTGTCCGCAATCGGGTCTGTTCGCGCCGGGTGAGGAAGACTGCCTGTTCCTCAATCTCTGGCGTCCGGCCGGCACGAAGGCCGATGCCGGCCTGCCGGTGATGCTCTTCATCCATGGCGGTGGCTTCTATCAGGGGGCGTCGTCCGACCCGCTCTATAACGGCGGCCTTCTGGTGCAGGACGGGGTCATTCTTGTCACCATCAACTACCGCTTGGGCGCGCTTGGCTTCCTCGCGGCGGGCGATGTGCCGGGCGGCAATTACGGCATTCTCGACCAGCAACTCGCCATGAAGTGGATCCGCGACAACGCGGCGGAATTCGGTGGCGACCCCGATCGCATCACGCTGTTCGGCGAAAGCGCCGGGGCGATGTCGATCGGCCTGCATCTGACGACGGCCCCGGCCAGCCGCCCGCTGTTCTCGGCCGCGATCATGGAGAGCAACCTGCTGGGCGTGCCCTACCGCTCGCTCAAGGCCGGACAGGACGAGGCCGCCTTGTTCATGGCGATGGCCGGCTGCGAAGACGTCGCCTGTTTGCGGCGCACGGATATCGCCAGCCTGCAGAAGCAGAGCGACGGATTCCGCCACAGCGCCGGCATGATGCTGCCGGATCATCTGGCGGCGGTGAATGTCTGGGCCCCGGTGATCGACGGCGCGCATATCACCGGCCCCGCGCTGCCCGTGCCCGCCGATGCGCCGCCCAAGCCCATCATCATCGGGCATAACGGCGAGGAGGGTATCCTGTTCATGGCGCCCTTCGAGGGCCATTTTCCCCGGTCGATGTATGTCGGCTGGTTGTTTGCCCTGTTCGGTGGCGATTTCGACAAGGCGCTGAAAGTCTATCCGGGCAAGGTCGACGGCAAGGAAAACACGATGGCGGCGGGGGTGAAGGTCTTCACCGACTATGTCTTCGCCTGCGGTTCGCGGGAATTCGCGGCAAGCTTCCCCGATGCGCGGCTCTACGAATTCACCCAGAAGCCCAGCTTCAACCTGATTCCGATCCCCGCCTGCGCCGGCCAACCCTGCCACAGCTACGAACTGCCCTTCGTGTTCGGCAATGCCGATCTGGTCGAGATGGCCGATCACAAGATGGGCGCTTTCACCCTCGACGAGGTCGTTCTGTCGAAGGCGATGCGCACCTATTGGACGAATTTCGCCAAGACCCAGGATCCGGACCAGGGCCAGCCCGTGAAGGTCTCCTGGCCGGTCGCGGGAGAGAACAACGATTATGTCTTGCGTCTCGACTCGCCGGTTTCCGTCGAGGCGCCGACGGCCGCATCCTGCAAGATGTGGCGCGAGATCGGGTATCCGGTCGGCGGGTGAAGGCCGGGCCGGCCGGGGAATATGGACCGGGCGCGCCGGTCGGGTCCGATGGCGCGCTGAGCGGGGCGGGGCCGCTGACGGCCTTCCGCGCACCGCCGCTCGTCTCGGGCGAAGCCCATGTCTGGTTTGCGCGGGGCGGCGATCCCGGGCGGTTCGAATCCCTGCTCGATGCGGAAGAGCTTGCCCGCGCCGATCGGTTCGTCTTCCCCGAGCATCGCGCGCGTTTCGTCGTGGCGCATGGCCTGCTCCGATCGCTGCTGGCGGCCTATCGCGACGGGCCACCCGGGGCGTTGCGCTTCGTCGAGGGCCGCTACGGCAAGCCCTCGCTGGCCGATGGCGCCGGCCCTCGTTTCAGCCTGTCCCATTCCGAGGACGGCATCGCCGTAGCCCTGGCGCGGGATGCCGATATCGGCGTCGATATCGAACGGGTGCGGGCCATGAAAGACCGCGACGATCTGGTGGCGCGCTTCTTTTCGGAGGACGAGAAGGAAGCCTATTTCGCTCTGCCGCCGGCCCGGCGCGAACAGGCCTTTTTTCGGCTATGGACGCGCAAGGAAGCCTTCGTGAAGGGCATCGGCCTAGGCTTCAGCCGGCCACTCGAATCCTTCACCGTGAACGCCGAGATGCCGGCCCGGATCGGCGCGGCGGAGGCGGCGCCCTGGTGTCTGCACCACCTGAGTCCGGGGGACGGCTTTGTCGGCGCGCTGGCGGTAGGAGCGGCTTCGGTGACAATTCGAGGCGGGCGGTTGTCATGCGGCTAGTGGATTGATTCCAACGTTTGGAACCCTCGGTTTCGCGCAGCGATGATATTGTCGGGATCGGCTTTCCAGACGAAGGGTTTGGG
>JAQCGR010000253.1 GCA_027619995.1 Pseudomonadota bacterium
GGGCGGCCCTCGACGGGCTGGTCGCGCGACTCGCCGCCGCCGCCGATTATGACGGGCCCCTCGAAGTCCGCGTGCTCGACTGGAAACTGGTCAACGCCTTCGCTCTGCCAGGCGGTATCGTCGTGCTGACCAAGGGCATGATCGACTTCGCGCAAAGCCCGGAGGCCCTGGCCGGGATTGTCGCCCATGAGATGGGCCATGTCGCCGGGCGGGACCCCCTGCGCGGGATGGTCCAGGCAGCCGGGGTTTCGGTGATTCTGGGGCTGCTGATCGGCGACGTGACCGGCGGCGGCGCGCTGGTCCTGGCCAGCGAAACCCTGATCAACGCGCGCTACAGCCAAACGGTCGAGGAGGCCGCCGACAGCCATGCGGTGAGCACCCTCAACCGCGCCGGGATCGATGGCGGCCCGATGGCCGATTTCTTCGACCGGCTGCTCGGCGAGATGGCGGAATTGGAGGAAGCGCTGCGGATCATCTCGACCCATCCGCCCTCGGCCGAGCGCGCGGCCCTCGTCCGGGCGGCGGCCACGGCCCGGGGCGATGCCATGACCCCGGCCGAATGGACCGCCCTCAGGGCGATCTGCGGCGGATAGGCCGGGCTGCGCCGGCGCTGGTATAGTTCGGTAGAGAGACGGGAAGGGAGCGGAAACCATGGCGCGAATCGGCTTTATCGGGGTCGGCAATATGGGCGGGCCGATGGCCCGCAACCTGGTCAAGGCGGGCCATGCCTTGCGCGCCTACGATCTCGATCCGGGCAAACTGGGCGAGGCAGTCGCGGGCGGCGCCGAGGCCGCGGCGGATATTGCCGGCGCGGCGACGGGGGCGGAGGTCGTCGTGACCATGCTGCCTGCCGGCCGTCATGTGCGCGGCGCTTATTCCGACGAGGGCGGCATTCTCGCCTCGGCCCCGGCCGGCGCCCTGCTGATCGATTGCTCGACCATCGATGTGGCGACGGCACGCGAGGTCGCGGCGACGGCCGAGGCGGCCGGCTTCGCCATGCTCGACGCGCCCGTCTCGGGCGGTGTGGTCGGCGCCGAGGCCGCGACCCTGACCTTCATGGTCGGCGGCTCGGAGGACGGTTTCACGCGGGCAAGGCCGCTGCTCGACGCGATGGGCCGGAACATCTTCCATGCCGGGCCTTCCGGCGCGGGCCAGGCGGCCAAGATGTGCAACAACATGATCCTGGGCATCAGCATGATCGGGGTCAGCGAAGCCTTCGCCCTGGCCCGCAAGGTCGGGCTTGACCCGAAAAAGCTGTTCGAGGTCAGTTCGACTGCCTCGGGCCAGTGCTGGGCTCTGACCACCTATTGCCCGGAGCCGGGCATCCTGGAGGGCGCGCCGTCGAGCAAAGGCTACAAGCCGGGCTTCACGGCGGCGATGATGCTCAAGGACCTCAAGTTGGCCCAGGACGCGGCCGGGGGCAGCGGGGCCGAAACCCCGCTCGGCCGCCATGCCATGGAACTCTATGAGCGCTTCGTCGAGGCCGGCGGCGCCGAGACCGATTTCTCCGGCATAATCCGCATGCTGAAGGGCCAGGACGCCTGAGGGCGGGCTCGCGCCCGGTTCACCAGCCCTGCGCTACCAGCCGCCGATAAAGGGCGAGGCGAGGATCATCATGAAGGGCGCGGCGATCGCGCTGCCGGCGACGAGCGCGGCCAGGTTCATTGCGATATCGGCGAAATGCGCCCGGGCGGTCGTTCTGCGGGTCTTCATGATCTGAAATCCAGTTCTGCGGTGAAGCCTGGGGAAGCAGATACGCTCCCGCAGGCCATCCCGCTGTGACGACCATCATGTGATGGCGATCACCGGATTTCAGCCGGGTTATCCTGATGGGCGGCGGCCGCCTCTAGCGCCCGGTCGGATTGGCCAGGAAGTGATAGCCCAGGATGTCGAGGACGAGGCGCGCGGCCAGCATCGCGGTGATGCCGCTGGGGTCGTAGGCGGGCGCGACCTCGACCAGATCGACGCCGATGATCCGGCCCTTCTTGGGCAGGCCCTGCATGATTTCCTGGATGTCGTAGTAGAGGAAGCCGCCATGGCTAGGCGTGCCTGTGCCGGGCGCGATCGAAGGGTCGAAACCGTCGATATCGATGGTGACGTAGTAATTCGCCCCGTCGGGGATCTTTGCCAGGGTGCCTTCGGTGCCCAACCGGCGCACGTCGCGCACCGACAGGATGGTCGATCCGGCGGCCCGGGCGTCGTCGTAATCCTGCTTGTTGGACGAGGAGACGCTGCGGATGCCGAGCTGGGTCATGCCCGTGACGTGGGCCATCTCGGAACTGCGGCGCAGCGGATTGCCATGGCCGTAGCGCACGCCGTGGCGTTCGTCGACGAAATCGAGATGGGCGTCGACATGGACCATATGGATCGGGCCATGCCCCGCGAAGGCGGCCATGATCGGCGCGGTCACCGCATGGTCGCCGCCCAGGCAGACCGGCATCGCGCCGGCATCGAGGATCCGCTTCACGCTTTCGGTCGTGCGGGCATGGCTTTGCGGCGTATCGGTATGGACGATATCGACATCGCCGATATCGAGGATGCGCACCGAGCTGTCGAGATAGGTGGCGTCGTCCTCATGGTCGTAGACGCCGTTATGGCCGAAGGAATAGAGCGTCGAGGCCTCGCGGATCGCGCGCGGGCCGAAGCGCGCGCCGGAGCGGTATTGCGTGCCCATGTCGTAGGGCACGCCGAGGACCGCGACATCGGCGTCGATCTTGCTCCAATCCGTGCAGGGCGGCGCCTTGCCGAAGGTGCAATGGCCCACGAAAGGCAGGTTCAGGCGTCCGGTTTCGTATGAATTGTCGGCCATTGTCTCTTCGCTCCAAACTGGCGTGGGATGGGCACTATGCCGCCGGTAGAATGGCCCGTCGAGGCTGGACGAGCAGGAGAGATCGGATGGGCCGCAAGGGCGAGTTCCAGATACGGCTGATGGTCGAAGCGGATATCGACGGCGTCCTCTCCATGCAGGCGGAGTCTTTCACCATTCTCGCCGTCGATCATCACACGGTGGGACAGCTTGCCGCCCATGCCGCCCTGATTCGCGGGCCCGACTACCGGGCGGCCTTGTCGAGTTTTCGTATGGTCGTGGCGGTCGCGCCCGATGGGGCGATTCTGGGCAGCGCCGGCTGGTGCCGGGCGGAGGATTCTTTTGCCGGCGCGCGGATCCGAAAAGTCTTCGTGGCACCGGGACAGGCTCGTCTCGGCCTGGGGCGTCGACTGGTCGAGGCGGCCGAAGCCGATGCGCGCGCGGGTGGCCACCGGCATTTCACGGTGCGCGCGAACGTCAATGCCGCGCCGTTCTACGAGCGGCTCGGTTATCGCCCGCTGCGCGAGGGCTGGATGGAGGTGGCGGGAGGCGTACGCCTGCCCGCCGTCTTCATGGAAAAGCCGGAGATGCCGTAAACAAGCTCGTCGGCGTCAGGCGTCGATCAACTCGCGCGGCTCGTCGATCAGCATGCCGAGGGAGGCCCGCAGCTTCTGCAGGGCTTTGCCCTCGAGCTGGCGGATGCGCTCCTTGCTGACGCCGAATTCCGCGCCGATCTCGGCCAGGGTGATCTTGCGGTCGTCGAGGAACCGGCTGACGATGATGCGCTTCTCGCGCTCCGTCAGGTCGTCCATCGCCTCGCGCAGCTTGGCGTTGCGCAGGTCCGAATCGATATGCCCAATCGCCAGGTCTTCGGGCGTCGGGCCGCCATCGGCCAGAAAGTCCTGCATTTCCTCGCCGTCGTCGTCGAGACGGGTGGCATTGAGCGACTGGTCGCTGCGCGCAAGGGCGGTATCGACCCGTTCGACCTCCGCCAGTGCCACGTCCATCTCCTTGGCCAGTTCCTCGCGCTTGAGGCTGGGCAGGGTGCCGTCGGGGTTGAGCGGGGAGCGCGCGCGGATGCGGCGCAGTTTGAAGAACAGGCTGCGATGGGTCGGTGTCGTCGCGAAGCGGACGATCGAGGAGTTGCGCAGGACGAAATCCTGAATTTCCGCCATGATCCACCAGCCGGCATAGGTCGCGAAACGCACGCCGCGATCGGGATCGAAGCGCGCGGCCGCCTGGGCCAGGCCGATATTGCCTTCCTGGACCAGATCGCCAAGCGGCAGGCCGCTGCGACGATAGTTCCAAGCCATGCGCACGACCAGGCGGGCATGGCTCTCGATCAGCTTGTGGAGCGCCACATCATCCTTCTTCTCGATCCAGCGCCGGGCGAGGTCCAGCTCCTCCTCGCGTTCGAGATAAGGTGCGTGCATCGCGGCCGAAATGAAGTTGCGATCGCTGCGATCGGTGTCTGCGGAATTGACAAAAGCCATAGCACAACCAAGGTTTTGTGATTGCAAGTCCCGGATGACCGCTCCCGTCGTTCTGAGAGGAGCCTGCCGGGCTTGTTTATTTCGACTCGATACTATATTCGGGACGGACGGAGATCAAGGATGATATCGACTCGAAACCAGTTTGCATGGCTGTTTTGAACAAAATGCATAGCGCACGCATATCGGATCTGCTCGACAGGATCGGGCGTGCGACCCATTGCCTGCAATTCGCCGACGGCCTCAACCCCGCGCAATGGGAAACGCTGCGCTATCTGGCGCGGGCAAACCGCTATTCCCGGACCCCCACAGCCCTGGCCGATTATCTCGGAACCACCAAGGGAACGGCGTCGCAGACCGTGCGCGCCCTCGAATCCAAAGGCTATATCCAGCGCGTGAAGCGAACATGCGATCGCCGGTCGGTCTGGCTCGAACTGACCGAGACAGGCCAGACCGTGCTCGCCCGCGACCCGATGGCCCGGCTTGAATACGCGGCCTCCGCCCTGCCGCCCGATCTCGGCGGCGTGCTGGCCGATGGCCTCTCCAGCCTGCTGCGTGGCCTCAAATCCGATTGCGGCGGGCGCGAATTCGGCGTCTGCGCGCAATGCGGCCATCTCGACCCCACGGCGGATGGCGAGGCTCGCTGCGGCCTGACCGGCGACTCGCTCGCGAGCGAGGACCGAACCCAAATCTGCGTCGAATTTCGCGCCGGCCCGACCGGCGCCTGATAGGCTGAGGCTCCGCCGCCAGGGAGTCCCGCGATGCGCTTTCTCGTCTTCCAGCATATCGATGTCGAACATCCCGGCGTGTTGCGCGACTTCATGGCCGCGGACGGTATCGAATGGGATGCCGTCGAACTCGATGCGGGTGAGCAAATCCCGCCCCTCGATGGTTATGACGCCCTGATCGTCATGGGCGGCCCCATGGATGTCTGG
>JAQCGR010000254.1 GCA_027619995.1 Pseudomonadota bacterium
GGCGGCGGATCTGGCGGCGGCAGCGGCGGCCCCTGGGGCCGTGGGCCCGGAGGCGGGCCGACCCCACCCAATCTCGAGGATGTGCTGCGTCAGGGCCAGGACCGGCTGCGCGCGATCCTGCCCGGCGGACTGGGCGGTGGGCGCGGTTTGATTCTGATTCTGATCGCGGTGGCGATCCTGTGGGCGGCATCCGGATTCTACCGGGTGCAGCCCGACGAACAGGGCGTGGCCCTGGTGTTCGGCGAGTGGAAGGCCGATCCCCAGACGACGGGACCCGGCCTGCATTGGAACTATCCCTGGCCCGTCGGCGAAGCTTTGACGCCGAGCGTGGAGACCATCAACAGCATCGAGATCGGTTACAACAGCGTCGGACAAGGTCGGGGCGGCCGCACGACCGACGTGCCCGAAGAAAGTCTGATGCTGACCGGCGATCAGAACATCATCGATATCGATTTTTCGGTGCAGTGGAAGATCAAAAATGCCGGCCTTTTCCTGTTCAACATCCGCGATCCGGCCGCGACCGTGAAGGTCGCCGCGGAAAGCGCGATGCGCGAGGTGATCGGTCAGATCGATATTCAGCCGGCGCTGACCGAAGCGCGCGAGCAGGTCCAGGCGGACACACAACTCCTGCTGCAGCAGATGCTCGATACTTACGAGGCGGGCATCGAGATTACCCAGGTCCAACTTCAGGACGTGCAACCCCCGAAGGCCGTGATCGACGCTTTCGACGACGTGCAGCGGGCCCTGCAGGACCGGGACAGGTTGCAGAACGAGGCGGACGCATACCGCAACGACATCATCCCGCGCGCTCGCGGTGAAGCCGTCCAACTTGTCCAGAATGCCAGCGCTTATCGCGAGAAAGTCATTAACGAGGCCCAGGGCGATGCGGCGCGCTTCCTCTCGGTTTACCGCGAGTATGTGACGGCCAAAACCGTGACGATCCAGCGCATGTATCTGGAAACGATGTCGGCGCTGTTCAAGGACACCGAAAAGATGGTCATCGACAGTGGTGCCGAAGGCCAATTGAACCCGGTTCCCTACCTGGCGCTGCCGGAGTTGAACAAGGCGCTCGACCGCGGCGCGGCGAAAACCGGCCGGGAGGCCAACCAATGAGTAAGTTAATAGTCGGCCTGATCGGTGCGTTCGTCATCGTCCTCACCATCAGTGCCTTCAGTTCTCTCTATACGGTTTCCGAAACCCAACAGGCCCTGGTTCTCCAGTTCGGCGAGCCGATCGGCGAGCCGATTCAGGAACCCGGCCTTCATGTGAAAACGCCGTTCATCCAAGAAGTGCGGTACTACGAACGCCGGATTCTGGATCTCGATCCGCCGGCCGAACGGGTGATCCTCGCGGATCAGAAGCCGCTCTGGGTCGATGCTTTCGTGCGTTACAAGATCATCGATCCGCTGCGTTTCTTCCAGACGGTGCAGACTGAAGGTCGGTTGCGCGATCGCCTGGGCCAGATCGTCAATGCGAGCGTGCGAAGCACACTGGGCAATGCGACCTTGTCGACCGTCCTGTCTGACGAACGGGCAAGCCTGATGGCCCAGATCCGCGACTTGGTGAGCACGGAAAGCACCCGGTTCGGGATCGCGGTGGTCGATGTGCGTATTCGCCGCGCCGATCTGCCGGAGGAGACCAGCCAGGCGGTCTATCAGCGCATGCGGTCCGAACGCGAGCGGGAAGCGGCGGAGTTCCGTGCCCAGGGTTTCGAACGCGCCCAGCAGGTCCGTTCGACGGCCGATCGCGAGGCCACGGTCCTCCGAGCCGAAGCCGAGCGCGAGGCGCAGATCCTTCGAGGCGAGGGCGACGGCGAGAAGACCAAGGTCTTGGCGGAAGCCTATACCAAGGACGAGGAATTCTTCCGATTCTACAAATCGATGTCGGCCTATACCGAGGGGTTAAGCTCGAAGAACACGACGATGGTGCTGACGCCCGATAGCGACTTCTTCAAGTATTTCAACACGCTTCCTTCAAGCGCGGCAGGTGACTGACGAGGCGGTGACATCATGGCCGATTTTGCGGCGGCGCTCGGCCTGTTGTTGGTGATCGAAGGGGTGCTCTATGCTGCCTTTCCCGAGGGTATGAAGCGCATGGTGCGCGTGGCGCTCGACATGCCGGCTTCCACGTTGCGCGCAGGCGGGCTGGGGGCCTCGGTTCTTGGGCTGGCGATTGTCTGGCTGGTGCGCGGATGAGGCGATGATGCGACGATATGGGCGAATGAGGGCCGTCGAAAGCCGCCCCGAGAACTGGCTTCATGGTGCGGTAGCGTTCGGCGCCCTGCTGATCGTGCTGGCCTGGGCTTCGGCAAGTCAGGCAAAATCCGCGCCGGAAAGCTTCGCCGACCTCGTCGAAAAACTGTCGCCCGCGGTGGTCAATATTTCGACGACCCAGGTCGTCCAGGCCCCGGGCGCGCAGGAAATGCCGGACCTGCCGCCCGGTTCGCCCTTCGAGGACTGGTTCAAGGAATTCTTCGAGCGGCGTGGGGGCCAGGAAGCCCAGCCGCGGCGGGCTCAGTCGCTCGGCTCAGGCTTCATCGTCGATGCCGGCGGCTATGTCGTCACCAACAACCACGTGATCGAGGGGGCCGACGAGATCAAGGTGATCCTGCATGACGATACGACCTTGGATGCGGAGATCGTCGGCAGGGATCCGAAGACCGACCTGGCCCTGCTCAAGGTCAAGTCGTCGACGCCGCTGACCGCCGTGACCTTCGGCGATTCGGACGACCTGAGGGTCGGCGATTGGGTAATTGCGATCGGCAATCCGTTCGGCCTGGGTGGAACGGTGACGGCCGGAATCGTCTCCGCCCGCAGCCGCGATATCCGCTCGGGTCCGTACGACGACTTCATCCAGACGGATGCGTCGATCAACCGGGGCAATTCCGGCGGGCCGATGTTCGACATGGACGGCAAGGTCGTCGGCGTGAACACGGCGATCTATTCGCCATCCGGCGGCAGCGTCGGTATCGGCTTCGCCGTGCCGTCGAATCAAGTGTCGTCGGTCGTCATGCAGCTCAAGGAATACGGCCGCACCCGGCGAGGTTGGCTGGGTGTCCATATCCAGACCGTGACGACGGAAATTGCCGAGGGTCTGGGACTCGATTCCGTGCGTGGGGCCTTGGTCGCGAGCGTGAACCAGGACAGCCCCGCCGCGAAGGCCGGGATCGAACAGGGCGACGTGATTCTCAAATTCGACGGCAACGAGATCGTGCGCATGCGCGAACTTGCGCCCGCCGTCGCGGCAACCGAGATCGGCAAGAAGGTCGAAGTGGTTGTCTGGCGCAAGGGTGCCGAAAAGGCGCTCAAGGTGGTGCTCGGCGAGCTCGAGGAGAACGAGAAAGTCGCCTCCGCCTCCCCGGCGCCCGAATCCGCGCAGCAACCTTCGGAAATGCGGATCGACGCCCTGGGCGTCACGCTCGCTGCACTGACGGACGAATTGCGGACCCGTTTCGAGCTTGGCGATTCGGCTGCCGGGGTCGTTGTGGTCGATGTCGCGCCGGAAGGGCCGGCAGCCGAGAACGGGTTGCGTGTCGGCGATGTCGTCACCGAGGTCGGCCAGGAGAGGGTCACCTCGCCTTCGGAAATCGCGCGCAAGGTTGAGCAGGCGAAAGCGGCGGGCCGAAGCAGCGTGTTGCTGTTGGTCGAACAGGGCGGACGGCGCGGTCAACCCGCCTTCATGGCCCTGCGAATCGCCAAGGACTAGCCGCGGAAGCAGGCTAGTCGAGGACGAAGTCCCGGCGCCGGTACCCTTGAAGATAGAGCAGGGCTGTCAGATCGGCATGGTCGATCCGCGCCGATACGGCCTTGCGCACCACAGGCTGGGCGTGAAATGCCACGCCGAGGCCCGCCTCCCCCAACATGGCGAGATCGTTGGCTCCGTCCCCGACCGCCAGGGCATCGGCCGGTGTCAGGCCGCGATCGGCGGCGACCCGGCGCAGGGTGGCGAGCTTGCCCTCCCGATCGAGGATAGGCTCCACAAGCTGGCCGGTCAGTGCACCGTCACGGACCTCGAGAGTATTGGCGAGTTCCTCGTCAAAGCCGGCCCGGGCGGCGATCGGAGCCGTGAAATGACGGAATCCCCCGGACACGAGAAGGGTGTGTGCGCCATAGGCGGCCATGGTCCGCACCAAGGTTCGGGCTCCGGCGGTCAGGACGGTACGCTCCAGAATGCCGGCGAATGTCGATTCGGAGAGCCCGGCCAGCATGGCAACGCGTTCGCGCAGGGCTTCTCGGAAATCCATTTCGCCGTTCATCGAGCGGGCGGTGATCGCGGCAACCCGTTCCTTCAGGCCGACTTCGCCGGCCAATTCGTCCAGGGTTTCCGTGGTGACGATGGTCGAATCCATATCGGCCAGGAGCAGCGCCTTGCGGCGGCTGTCGGTCGGCTGCGCGATGGCATCGATGGCGAGATGACGTTCGTTCAGCACCGCAAGGGCAGCATGGGCGACGGCTTCGGGTGGCGCATCGTCGAAATTTAGGTCGCAGGCCCGGCCGGGATCGAGCCAATCCGGCGTGCCGACGCGAGAGCCAATCGAAGCGAGCGCGTCGCTGACCAAGGCCAGTGTATTATCCTCGATGGGCAGGGTCGGGTTGCCGGCGACGAGGGTCAGGACAAAACGCATGGCAGGCCATCCGAAGGGTGGGACAAGGAGCGAGGAACCGCTCCCCGGAACCGATCCCGGAACGATCATTGTCGCGGGTGCCACGGCCAGCGGGAAATCCGCGCTTGCGCTCGCGCTGGCCCAGCATTTGGGCGGCACGATCATCAATGCCGACAGCATGCAGGTCTACCGCGAACTTCGCGTGTTGAGCGCCCGGCCGACGGTCCGGACGATGGCGGCGGTCCCCCATCGCCTCTATGGCGTCCTGTCGGCGAGCGAACGCTGCTCGGTAGCCCGGTGGCGCGATCTCGCCCTGTCCGCGATTGAGGCGGCGCAGCGCGCCGGCCGCATTCCCATCGTGACCGGCGGTACGGGATTCTATTTGAAAGCTCTGGAAGAAGGTCTGGCGCCCATTCCGGATATTCCGGATGTCGTGCGTGAAAACGCGCGGGCTCGCCTGGATTCAATGGGGTCCGGGCGATTCCACGCGGAACTGGCGGCGCGCGACCCGGTCGCAGCGGCGCGCCTGGCCCCGGGGGACAGCCAACGCATTTTGCGGGCCTGGGAGGTCGTGGAGGCGACCGGCAGGCCGCTTTCGGATTGGCTGGCCCAGCCGGGAGGCG
>JAQCGR010000255.1 GCA_027619995.1 Pseudomonadota bacterium
CCTCTTGAACTGAATGGGGGGCGGAGAGGGGGGCTTGCGCCGCCATAAAAGGAAACGGGCGGCCCTTTCGGGGCCGCCCGTCGCCGTTGGATTGCTCTTCCGGCCGGATCAGCCGCGGGCCTTGCCCTCGTCGATCCGGATCGCCACGAAGAGGGGCTGGCTGGCGCGGTCGACCAGCAGCAGGACGGCCTTGCGGCCTTCCTTGCCGGCGCTCTTGACCGCGTTGCGCAGATCCTCGGCGCTGGTCACCGCATGGCGCTCGGCCTCGGTGATCACGTCGCCCTGGCGCAGGCCCTTTTCCGCCGCCGGTCCGTTGGGATCGACGCTGGCGATCACCATGCCCTTGGCATCGGCCGCCAGGCCCAGGCCTTCGCGCATCGCGGCGTCGAGCGGGGCGACCTTCATGCCCAGCCCGGCGATGTCCGAATCGTCCTTGCCGGGTTTCGGCGCGGGATCGGACTGGGTGCTGACCTGCACCGGATCGCTCATCTCGGCGACTTTGACCGAAACGGTGCGTTCCTTGCCGCCGCGCAGGATATCGACCGATACCGTGCGGCCGACTTCGGTCTGCGCCACGACGCGGGGCAGATCGCGCATCTCGCCGATCTTCTTGCCGTCGAAGCGCAGGACGACATCGCCCTGCTTGAGATCGGCCTTCGCGGCCGGTCCGTCGGGCTGAACCTGGGCCACGAGGGCGCCGGTCGGCGCCGCCATGCCGAGGCCTTCGGCGATTTCCTCGGTCACGGTCTGGATCGACACGCCGAGCCAGCCGCGGGTGACATGGCCGCTCGCCTTCAACTGGGCGACGACGGGTTCCGCCATTGAGGAGGGCACCGCGAAGCCGATGCCGATATTGCCGCCCGAGGGCGAGAAGATGGCCGTGTTGACGCCGACGACCTTGCCTTCGGAATCGAACATCGGGCCGCCCGAATTGCCGCGGTTGATTGAGGCATCGGTCTGGATGAAGTCGTCATAGGGACCGGCGTTGATGTTGCGCCCGCGCGCCGAGACGATACCGGCCGTGACCGTGCCGCCCAGGCCGAAGGGATTGCCGATGGCCAGGACCCAGTCGCCGACCCGCAGCTTGTCCGAATTGCCCCAGCCGACGGCCGGCAGCGGCGTGTCGCTCTCGACCTTGAGGAGGGCGATATCGGTCTTGTCGTCCGTGCCGATCAGCTTGGCCGGCAGGCGCGTGTCGTCATGCAGGATGACCTCGATCTGATCGGCGCCGGCGATGACGTGGTTGTTGGTCACGACATAGCCGGAGGAGTCGATGATGAAGCCGGAGCCGAGCGCCGTGGCCTGGCGCGACCGACCCTGTCCTTGGCCCTGGCCTTGTTCCTGGCCCTGTTCGCCGCGGAACTGCTTGAAGAATTCCTCGAAGGGGGAGCCGGGGGGGAATTGCGGCATGTCGACGGCCGCAGACTCGACCGTCTGAGTCGTCGAGATATTGACGACCGCCGGCAGCAATATCTCGGCCTGATCGGCGAAACTGTCCGGGGCGCCGCGCGCTTGGGCCAGGGTCGGGACCAGGAGAAGCAACGCCAGGGCCATGCTTGGAAGCAGGGCCGCCTGGCGCAAGCGAGTGATAGATGCAGTCATGGGGAATCCTCGTTTCTCGATTGTGCCATTCCCAGCGCTAGATCGAATTTGGGGATCGACCGGTTCCGTTCAACCCCAAGCGCCGGTCTGGCCTCGGAATTTCCCGGTCCAATCTATAATTGCCGCCATATTTGATCCGGCAATCGGTCGCCGATGTGCCGAGAATGAGGCGAAAGCGGGGCGCTTTCGGTGGAAACGCGCTGGCGAACGCCCGGCTAGACCTTCGGCGGGGTCGGGCCGGTCGGCGGGCGGTCCTCGGCAATGGCGATCCCGCGGCGCTTAAGGCGCGCCTCGCGCTGCATGATGTAGAGGGTTGAGCCGATGATGATCGCCGCGCCGGTCCAGGTATAGATGTCGGGCAGTTCGGCGAAGAACAGGAAACCCGCCCCGGCGGCAAAGATAAGCTGGGTGTAGTTGAAAGGCGCGATCGCGGTCGTCTCGCCGACCCGCCAGGCGAAGACCGTGAAGACCTGGCTGATCGTCGTGGTGATCGAGATCAGCAGGATAATGAGGAGCTGCGTCAGGGTTGGGGTCTGCCAGACGAACCAGGCCGGCACGGCGCCGAACAGCAGGGTGAAGGCCGCCATGTAGAAGATGATCGTGATCGGCTTTTCCGTGCCTGAGAGCTTCTTGACCACCACGGCCACGCAGGCGTCGAGGAACCCGATCGCCAGGGCGACCAGGAGCGCCGGGTCGAAGGCCGCCTCGCCCGGGCGCAGCATGACGACGACCCCCAGGAAGCCGGCCAGGGTGGCGCTCGCCCGGCGCCAGCCGACCTTCTCGCCCAGAAAGGCGACGGCCAGGACCAGCAGGAAGAGCGGCATGGTGAAGATCATCGCCGTCGCATCGGCCAGCGGCAGGACGCTAAAGGCGTAGTAGAAGCAGTTCATGCTGACGAAGGTGAACATCGCCCGCACGCCGTGCATCGTCAGATGGTCCGTTCGCAGCGCGCTGGCCGGGCCCATGCGCAGCACGAAGGGCAGCATCAGAAGGACCCCGGTGGCCGAGCGGATGAAGACCAGCTGGATGGTCGGCATGTCCTGGCCGACCAGCTTGACCAGCACGATCAGCACGGTCGAGACGACGGCGTTGCACAGCAGCCAGATCGCGCCCCGGCTGTTGGGCGGCAGGCGAAACCAGGCTGCCTGCCCGGCATTGAGGCTCGCCCGCAAGGGCATGGAATTCTCCCGGATGGATCAGCGCGCGATCGGCCCGTTCGGTTAGCCCGGATCGCGGTGGCTTGTCCATCGCGATGAACGGGATGGCCGAAATTTCATGCGTTCACGGACGACGCAGCACGGGCGCGGGCACATCGCCCATGGCGCGATGGCCTGGCAGGGCCTCGAGCCGTGCGAGCCATCTGCGGATGGCGGGATAGGGCGCCAGGTCCATGTTTCCCTGATCCGCCATGGCGACATAGACGTAATTGCACAGGTCGGCGATCGTGCAGCCCGCGCCGATCAGGAAATCCCGCTTCGCGAGACGCGTCTCCAGCCCGGCGAGCCCCTCATGACCGAGGCGCTGGACCTCGGCCAGGGTCTCGGACTGCGCCCCGGCCTCGTCTAGGCCACCCTTGCCCAAAGTGGTGACGATATAGCGGGCCATGCCGACCGTTTCGCAGATGTAGCGCTGCTCGTAGATCAGCCATTGGATGACCTCGGCCCGGCCCGGTGCGTCCGCCGGCAGCAGCGATGTGTCCTCGGTCAGGTAGAAGGCGATCGCGGCCGAATCGTGCAGGATGCGCCCGTCCTCCAGGCGCAGGGCAGGGACCAGGCCGAGCGGGTTGATCGCCCGGTATTCGGCCGATCGGGTATAGCTTGTGAACCGGTCGATCTCGACCCGCTCATAGGGCCGGCCGAGATGGGACAGCACCAGGCGGACCTTCCAGCAATTGCCCGAGGTGATGAAATCGTAGAGTCGGATCATGGCAAGCGCGCCCCGCACGGTCGTCGGAAAAGCCAGCCTGGCCTGGGAGTGTGGCCAACGCAATCCGGGTAGGGATCCAGGCGCAATCCGGATCAGCCCGCCCTTGAACCGGAGACGCTCGGGTGATGGAGTGATCGTCCGCGCGCCGGGGCATGAAACCCCGGCACGATCAACGGGCTCGGAACACGGGCACTGACACGACGGGGGAGGCCGCAATGGCCAAGAAGGACGACAGGATTCACATATTTTTGAACCGGGGTTCGGCCAAGCCCCCGGTCTTCCAGATCACCAAGGAAGGCTACGCCGCCGCCGCCAAGCGCCATCCCAAGCTGGCCAAAAAGGTCAAGGCGACCATCGCCGAGTTCCATAACGAGTTCGAGCCCGTCGCCCATACCGTCGACGCCATGGTCGGCTTCGCCTTTCCCATGAAAACGATCCGCGAGAAGGCGACGCGCCTCAAATGGTGCCATGCCACGGGTGCGGGGGTGGACCATCTCCTGCCGCTCGATGCCTGGCTGCCCAAGGGCGCGGTGATCACCAACAACAGCGGCATCCACGCCCCCCGGACGATGGAATCGGCGATGATGTCGATCCTGATGCTCAACAGCCGGATGCCCGAGATCTACGGCTTGCAGAAGGCGCGCAAATGGCGTCAGACCTTCACGAGCGTCGTGGCCGGAAAGACCCTGCTGGTCATCGGCACGGGCGGCATGGGCATGGGCGCCGTGCGCGCCGGCAAGACTCTGGGGATGGAGGTGATCGGCGTGCGCCGCTCGGGCAAGGCGCAGCGCGGCATCGACAAGATGTTCCCGACCGGCAAGCTGGACCAGGTCCTGCCCAGGGCCGATATCGTCTTCATCACCTGCCCGCTGACGGCCGAGACGCGCGGGTTGATCGGCAAGAAACAGTTCGGCCTGATGAAGAAGACCGCCGGGCTGGTCAATTTCGGCCGCGGAGCGGTGGTCGATGCCAAGGCGCTGAAAGCGGCCCTGACCGCGGGCGAGATTTCCGGCGCCCTGATGGATGTCTTCGATCCCGAACCCTATCCGTCCTCGGGCCCGCTCTGGAATTGCCCCAATTTGATCATGACCCCCCATTGCCTGTCCGACGACGAGGAGCATTACCTGCCCCGCACCCTCGACCTCGTCTTCGAGAATGTCGGCCGCATGCTGGAAGGCAAGAAGCTCAAGAACCTGGTGGACCTCAAGCGGGCCTATTGAGGGCGGCGCTGCCGGGGCCACCCGCCGGGTCCGCCGGGTCGGAAATGACCGCGAGTTCCCGCTCCCGTCACGCCCGGCGCCTGCGCCGGGACATGACCGATGCCGAGCGCGTGCTGTGGCGGGCCCTGCGCGAGGCCGCCTTGCCCATGAAGGCGCGCCGCCAGCATCCCATCGGCGACCATTTCGCCGATTTCGCGGTGCCATCACGCAAGCTCGCCATCGAAATCGACGGCGGCCAGCACGCGCGCAATACCGACGAGGATGCCAGACGCACCGAGGCCCTGGCGGAACGCGGCTACCGCGTCATCCGCTTCTGGAACCACGAGGTTCTGGAAAACCTGGAGGGCGTGATGCAGGTGATCCTGACGGAGTTGGAAAAGCCAACTTCCCCCTCTCCTCCCCAGCGGGGGAGGAGAGGGCCGGGGTGAGGTGGGGCTGGCACGGTCTTAGCCAAGGATCGCCC
>JAQCGR010000256.1 GCA_027619995.1 Pseudomonadota bacterium
CGTCGCCGCGGCGACCGCCGCATGCTCCGCGAATTCCGCATCGTAGAAAGCGTCGAGATTCATTCTCCCCGGGCCCCCGGTCCCGTTCGCGTCTCTGTTGTTCTGAATGTTCTGCCGTTCATCGCGCGGCGGCCTGCGCGCCGCCCGCCGTCATCTCGTCGTATATCCAGGCATAGGTCTTGGCCAGCCCCTCTTCGAGGGTGATGCCCGGCGCCCAGCCCAGCCGCGCCTTGATCATCGCATTGTCGCTGTTGCGCCCGCGCACACCCTGGGGCGCGTCGAGCTTGTAATTGCGCTTCAGGGTGATGCCCGCGATGCCCTCGACGATATCTACCAGCTGGTTGATGGTGACCAGGTGGTCGCTGCCCAGGTTGATCGGTTCCTCGATATCGCTCGCCATGATGCTTTCGACGCCGAAGAGGCAGTCGTCGATATACACGAAGCTGCGGCTCTGCTCGCCGTCGCCCCAGATTTCGATCTCATGGCGGCGCGAGAGCTTGGCCTGTATGACCTTGCGGCAGATCGCCGCCGGGGCCTTCTCGCGGCCGCCGTCCCAGGTGCCGTGCGGGCCATAGACATTGTGGAAGCGCGCGACCCGCGTGGTCAGGCCGAAATCCTCGCGGTAATGGCGGCACATGCGCTCGCTGAACAGCTTTTCCCAGCCATAGCCGTCTTCGGGCATGGCGGGATAGGCGTCGCCCTCGGCCAGGGCCGTGACATTGGGATCGGTCTGCTTGTCGGCGGCATAGACGCAGGCCGAGGAGGCGTAGAAGAAGCGTTCGGTCCCCGCCTCCTTGGCGGCCATCAACATATGGGTGTTGATCAGCACCGAGATCATGCACAGGGCCTTGTTGTTCTCGATGAACCCCATGCCACCCATATCGGCCGCGAGATTGTAGATCCAGGCGGCATCCTCGGCCGCCTCCTCGCATTCCGCGCGACCCTGCAGATCGAGCATGCGGTTATCGGCCGCCGGATGGACCTGATACCAGTCCTCATAGGGTTTGATATCGACGGCGCGCACGCGGCTATGGCCCTTGGCCAGCAGATCGCCCACCAGATGGCCACCGATGAAGCCGCCGCCGCCCGTCACCAGAATGAGACGATCCTTGTCCAATGCCCTGTCCATAACCCTATTCCTGACCTTCCCGATTGCCCGACCCGACCGGATCAATTCCTCGAGGTTTCGGGTGCAAGCCCCGTACCACGGCCGGCATGCGCGGCTGCATCCGCGATCACCGTTTCGAACCGGTCGGCGATGCCGTCGATGGCGAAGGCGGTCATAGCATATTCGCGGGCGTTATGCCCCAGACGCGCCCGCTCCTCGGGGTTGTCGAGCAGGCGGTCGGCGGCGGCGATCAGGGCGGCCGGGTCCGAGGGCGAGACGGCTATGCCGGCCTTGTGGCGGGAGACGATGCGGGCCGCCAGATTCTCGGCCGGCGAGGCCAGCAGGATCGGGCGCCCGGCGCAGAGATAGCTGAGCACCTTCGAGGGCACCGAGAAGACGCCCGCATCCGGCTCCAACACCGCCAGAAGCGCATCGGCGCTGGCCATCACCTCGGCCATCCGGTCGAAAAGCTGGAAGGGCAGCAGGTCGAGAGCGTCCAGACCTTCCGCCGCCTTGCGCTCGCGCAGCCAGTCCGCGCCGCGCCCCTCGGAGACGACGACCAGCCGCGCGTCGCCCCGCCGGGTCAGATGGGCGGCCAGATCGCGCACCAGGGCCGGGTTGTGCTTCAGCCCCATCATCCCGGTGTAGACGATGGCCGGGCAGGCGGCGATGCCATGCTCGTGCGCCCAGGGATTGTCGCGCGGCGCGGGCCGGAAATCGTCGAGCGGCGCCCAATTCTCGATCACCGTCATGCGGTCGGGCGCGACCCCCCAGCCGTCGAGAATGGGGCGGAAATCCTCGGTGATCAGGACGACATGATCGCTGCGCCGGGCGAAGCGCCGCTCCATCGCCACATACCAGGCGCCGATGAATCGCCCGGCAACCGGAATCGCATTGGCCAGGATCCGTTCCGTGGCGATGCCCAGAAGATCCTGAATCCACAGGACGAAACCGATGTCCCGCTTGCGGCAGAGGGCCTGGACCGGCGCGACCGAATCGAGCGGGGTATTGGCCAGGATCACGATATCGGGGGCCCAGGCCGCGACCCGCGCCGCCAGGCGGCGACCGTAATCGCGCTCATGCCGCCAGCGGCGGATATAGGAATAGCGTTCATAGGAACTGTCGATGCGCAGCCCTTCGACCGCGAAGCCCGCCGGATCGTCGGCGCGCGGCGCGACCGCCCCCTTGGGCGTTGGGTTGGAGGCCGAATAGAGATGCAGCACCTCATGCCCCCGGCGCGCCAGGGTCCGACTCAACTGCACCTGGAAGGGGTGCCCGGCATAATCGTGGATCAGGATACGCATAACCCGCTACGCCCTTCGCGCAGTGGCGATCAAACAATCACCGCATCCGGCCCGGTCGGCGAGCCAGAGGAGAGGAAAGAAAAGACAGCGGAGAAGCAGGGTCAGCGGGGCCATGGCCAAGAGATTCCTGAGGGCGCGGGTCGGCCGGCCGGGGCGGGCACGCAACCACACGACGATGCTCTGCGCAAGCCAGAGGGCCGGCGTCTCGGTGCGGATCGCGATATCCGTGAAGCCCGCCTCGCGCAGCAGCCGCTCCAGATCGCGCGCCGTGAAATGCCAGAGGTGATAGAGCACATGCCAATTGATCCAGGCGCGCCCGAAGAGGCGGGCGTAGAACCCGCCGGCATTCGGACAACTGATCCGCAACTGGCCGCCCGGACGCAGGACCCGCCGGGCGGCGGCCAGGGCGGCGGCCGGATCGGTGCAATGCTCCAACACATTGGCCGCGACAGCGGCATCGAAAGGCTCGGCGGGCGCGAAATCCTCCAAGCCCGCCTCATGCACGGTCAGGCCGCGCGTCCGGGCGGCGCGCACCGATTCCGGCACCTGTTCAATTCCCTCGGCCATCACGCCGGCGCGCGCCAGCCGGTCGAGCAGGCGGCCGTCGCCGCAGCCGAGATCGATCACCCTTCCCTCGAAAGTCGTTCCGTGAAAGGACGGATCGCCGTCGAGCGCCAGCCAGAGCCGATAGAGCGGCGAGCGGAACAGCCCCTCCCGCAGCCGCCGATAGGCCGTGCCCTCGGCCGCCGCGAAGGGGCGATAGCCGGCATGCAGCGCCGCCATCTCCGCCGGGTCCGGCGCGGGCCGGGTGGCGAGCAGCCCGGTCGCCGGATCGCGCAGCACGGCATAGCGGCCTTCGCGCCCGGTGCGGGTGTCGTAAAGGCCTCGAATTCCGGCCGCGCCGTCTTGCTCCTCGGTCATGCCGGCCAGGATAGGGCGCGCCCGATCCCGCCGACAGGTGGAAAGCGGCCCGGAGCTTGCTTGCTCGGCGCATGGGGCGCCCGATATGGTGCATCGCCCCGGCGCGGCGCCTGTCGCGCCCCCTGGAGGCTTTCATGCTCGACCGCATTACCCCCGTCATCCTGACCTTCAACGAGGCGCCGAATATCGGCCGCGTTCTCGAGCGGCTGACCTGGGCGAAGGATGTGGTCGTGGTCGACAGCCTGAGCACGGACGAGACACTCGACATCGTGGCGCGCTTTCCCAACGTGCGGGTCTTCGAACGGGTTTTCGATTCGCACAGCGCCCAATGGCGTTTCGCCCTGGAGGAAACCGGGATCGAGACCGATTGGGTGATGCGCCTGGATGCCGACTACATCCTGCCGCCCGAGACGGTGGACGAGATCGCCGCGCTGACGCCCGACGCTGCGACGGCCGGCTATCTGAGCCGCTTCGTCTATTGCGTCCACGGAAGGCGCCTGCGCGCGACCCTCTATCCGCCGCGCCCGCGCCTGTTCCGGCGCAGCCGGGCGCGTATCTATCAGGACGGCCATACCGACGAGGTCGCCCTGGACGGCGCGGTGCCGAAGCTGGTCCATCCGATCCTGCATGACGACCGCAAGCCGATCAGCCATTGGCTGGCGAGCCAGGACCGTTATATGGCGCTCGAAGCGGGAAAGCTCGCCGATGCCGCGATGGGCGATCTGGGCCTGCCGGACCGGCTGCGCCGCCGGCGCTGGATCGTGCCGCTGATCGTGCTGCCCTATTGCCTGATCGGGCGCGGGCTGCTGTTCGACGGCTGGCCCGGGCTGCATTACAGCTTCCAGCGCGCGGCGGCCGAGCTGATCCTGGCCCTGCATCTGATCGACCGCGATCTGGCCGCCAAGCCAGGAAAGGACGCCTCGTGATCATCCTGGGCCTCAACGCCTATCACGCCGATGCGGCCGCCTGTCTCGTGCGCGACGGCGAGCTGATCGCGGCGGCGGAGGAGGAACGGTTCCGCCGCATCAAGCATTGGGCGGGCTTCCCCAGCGAGGCCATCCGCTATTGCCTTGAGGAGGCCGGCATCGGCCTCGAATCGGTCGATCATGTCGCAATCAACCGCGATCCGAAGGCCAATTTCTGGCCCAAGGTGCGCTACACCCTGGCCAAGCGGCCGAGTCCGGCCCTGGTCCTGTCGCGCCTGCGCAACCGCGCGCGCTGGGGCAGCGTGGCGGAGGAACTGGCCGCCGCCTTTCCGGACGGGAAATTCGCCGGAACGGTGCATGAGATCGAGCATCACTTGGCGCATCTTGCCTCGGCCTTCCTGGTCTCGCCCTTCGAGGAAGCGGCCGTGGTCTCGGTCGACGGCTTCGGCGATTTCTCCAGCGCCGCCTGGGGCATCGGCCGGGGCAGCGATATCACGGTCGAGGGGCGTGTGCTCTTCCCCCATTCCCTCGGCATCTTCTATCAGGCCCTGACCCAGCATCTGGGCTTTCCCCATTACGGCGACGAATACAAGGTCATGGGCCTCGCCCCCTATGGCGCGCCGACCATGATGGAGGCCATGCGCCGGATCGTGCGCCTGGAAAACGACGGCGGCTTTCGCCTGGACCTCAAATATTTCCGGCATCATGCCGAGAATGTCGCCTATGAATGGGTCGGCGGCGAACCCAAGGTCGGCCGGCTCTATGCCCCCGCGCTCGACGAGCTGCTCGGTCCGGCCCGGCGCCCGGCGGAGCCGTTGGAACCCCGCCATCACGACCTTGCCCGCTCGATCCAGGCGATGTTCGAGGAAGTGTAAGCGCCGGAGCAATACTCCCTCACTGAAGCGGCCGGATAATCCGGTTGCGCCGGAGTAAAACTCCGGCAGCAGAT
>JAQCGR010000257.1 GCA_027619995.1 Pseudomonadota bacterium
GGAATAGACCGCGCCGCCCGCGCAGGGGCCCATGATAACGGAAATCTGGGGCACCACGCCCGAGGCCATGACATTGCGCTGGAAGACCTCGGCATAGCCGGCCAGGGAAGCCACCCCCTCCTGGATGCGCGCGCCGCCCGAATCGTTGAGGCCGATGACCGGCGCCCCGACCTTCATGGCCTGGTCCATGACCTTGCAGATCTTCTCGGCATGGGGCTCGGACAGGCTGCCGCCGAAGACCGTGAAGTCCTGGCTGAAGACGAAGACCAGCCGGCCGTTGATCGTGCCCCAGCCCGAGACCACGCCGTCACCCGGCACGCGCTGCTCGGCCATGCCGAACTCGACGCTGCGATGTTCGACGAACATGTCGTATTCCTCGAAGGAATTCGGATCGAGCAGAACCTCCAGCCGCTCCCGTGCCGTCAGCTTGCCCTTGGCATGCTGGCTGGCGACCCGCCGCTCCCCGCCGCCCGCCCGCGCGCCCTGACGGGCCTTCTCGAGCTGCTGGATGATGTCTTCCATGGTCTTCTCTTCCCCTTGCTGTCCCAGGGCCTGTCAGGCGGGCCGCGCGGCCGCGGCGGGCATCTCGTCCCGCAAGCAAGCCATGAAACGCGCGATATCCGCAATCTCGGCCCGCAGATGCTCTCGCCGGCGGGCCGCCTCGTGATCCTCGCCCCAGAGCCCGATCTGATAGCTCTCGTCAAGCTGGGAGACTTCAAAAGCCGTCTCCGCGTCGATCCGACGCCGCTCCAGCGCCAGGGCCAGGATCAGCGATCCCGTCACCTGGCCGGCGGCGCGCACGGCTGTCAGCATCGCCGCGTCCAGACCTTCGACGGCGCGGCGCAGGGCCGCCATCGCACCGGACGGCTGGTCGACATATTTGATCGTGGAGGTAACGGAAAGGGCAGCATCGAAAGTCACGGCCGCCCAGTCCAGAAGCGGCTGCCAGTCCCGCGCCTGGCGCGCGGTGAGATCGGCGGGATGGGCGGCGCGGTAGCACAGCAGGTCGGTTCGCGCGTATTCGGCGGTTTCCTCGGCCGTTTTCGCGGCATTCGGAGCGACCAGCACCTGACGGGTATTGGCCAGGCGCAGCAGCGGCATGGTGGCCGGCACGATCTCGTCGCCCTGGGCGCGCCATTCCTCGGCAAGCGCCTCGGCCAATGCAGCCGTCGGCAGGCACAGCACCGTCCTGGCGGGCGTGTGCACGGCCTTCCCGTCGAGCAGGATACCCCACCAGCCGGCCTCGCCCTCGGCCACCGTCACCGTCTTGTAAAAGCGCTTGGCGCCAGTCGCCATGCCTCTCCGCCTCGTTCGGTCCCAATCGATGCGCGCCGTTATAGCATCGTCACCGCCATGGCGCGCCAGGAGCGATCATGCGCCGATGACCGAAACGTGATCACCGCCATCCGCTCCGGACCTGTATCGTTATGGGCCTTTAGACACTCTGGAAACGAATCCACGAATGCGCCGATCGATCGTTCTCGCCCTCACTGCCTGCTGGCTCCTCGCTGCCCCGGTCCAGGCTACAGACTGGCCCCAATCGGGTATGCGCGAACAGACCGCCGAACTGCCCTTCCGAACGGTCTGGGACCGCCTGGAGAACGCGATCGAGGCCAACGGCATGAGCATCGTTGCGCGCGCCAGCGCGACCGCCGGGGCCAAATCCCTCGGCGTGGAGATACCCGGCAACGCAGTGATCATGGTGTTCCGGGCGGATTACGCCGTGCGGATGCTGAAGGCCAGCGTGCCGGCGGGCATCGAAGCGCCCTTGCGTTTCTACCTCACCGAGGATCCCGCGAACGGCCGCACAACCCTCGCTTATCGCCTGCCGAGCCATGTCTTCGCGCCGTACGGCTCGCCGGAGCTCGACGCAATGGCGGTCGAACTGGACGGCATATTCGCCGCGATCGCGGCCCAGACCGTCCCAGCGGAATAGTTCAGCCTCAATCCTGCGCCAGCAGGGCCATCGCCGCGCCGACATCCGCGCCCCGCGGATCGAGGCCGAGATAGCGCCAAGTCGCGGCCATATGGGGCGGGAGCGGCGCTTCCACTTCCAGGAATCTGGATTGGTGGGGATGCGGTATACGCAAGAACCTTGCGTGCAGATGCAATGCCTTCGCCGCATCCAACCCCGGCAGAAAGGCTTCGCTCCCACCGTATTTGCCGTCGCCCAGGATCGGCTTGCCGATCGCGGACATATGGGCTCGCAGCTGATGGGTCCGGCCGGTCAGCGGCCTGAGGCCGAGCCAGGTCGCGCGCCGCCCGGCCGCCTCGATCAGGGCATAGCGTGTCACCGCTCGTTGACCCTCTTCCTCGTCTGGGCGCACCCTTTCGCCCCCGGGCCGGCCGCCCTTGGCGAGGGGCAGGTCGATCTCGCCCATATCGGGCTCGGGCATACCGATCACGATCGCCCAATAGAGTTTCACCGTGTCCCGCGCGCGGAAGGACGCGGTCAGCGCCTTGGCCGCCGCCGCCGTGCGGGCCAGCAGCAGCACGCCGCTGGTGTCCCGGTCCAGACGATGGACCAGACGCGGCCGCTCTGCCGAACCGAACCGCAGGGCGTCGAGCATGCCGTCGAGGTGATGGGTCGTCTTGGTGCCGCCCTGGACGGCCAGTCCGGCCGGCTTGTCGAGGGCGATCACCGCCTCGTCGCGATACAGCACGCGCTCGCGCAACTCCCGCGACTCGCCCTCCGGCACCTTGCGCGGCACGACGGGGCGCTTCTCGTTGACGGCAGACGGCGGGGTCAACGGCGGTACGCGCACCTCCTGCCCCTCCTCCAGGCGATCGCCCGCCTTGGCCCGCTTCCCGTCGACACGGACCTGGCCCTTGCGCAGCAGTTTCTGCAGCTGGCCATGGGGAAGTTCGGGAAAATGGCGCTGGAACCACTTGTCCAGCCGCAGATCCGCCTCGGCCGCCGCCACGGCCATCATGCGGACTCCGCTCATCCCTCATCTCCCTCGTCGGTGCCGCCTCGTGCCGTCTTGGCGCGCAGCTTGTCCCAATAGGCCAATCGTTTGGCAATGTCGCGCTCGAAGCCGCGCTCGACCGGGCGATAGAAGGCCCGGCGCGGCATCTCGTCGGGAAAGTAATTCTGTCCCGAAAAGCCCTCATCCGTGTTGTGGTCGTACGCATAGCCCTTGCCGTAACCCATATCTTTCATCATGCGCGTGGGCGCGTTCAGGATGTGCTTGGGCGGCATCAGGGAGCCGGTTTCCTTGGCCGCGCCCATGGCCTGCCCCATGGCCTTGTAGGCCGCGTTCGATTTGGGTGCGGTCGCCAGATAGAGCACGCATTGGGCCAGGGCCAGTTCTCCTTCCGGCGAGCCCAGCCGGTCATAGGCCTCCCAGGCGGCGATCGACTGCGGCAGGGCCTGGGGATCGGCCAGACCGATATCCTCGGAGGCAAAGCGGGTCAGCCGGCGCGCGATATAGACCGGGTCCTCGCCCCCCGCCAGCATGCGCGCCAGCCAATAGAGCGCGGCATCCGCATCCGAGCCGCGCAGCGATTTGTGCAAGGCGCTGATGAGGTTGTAATGCCCCTCCTGGCTCTTGTCGTAGAGCGGCGCGCGGCGCTGGATCGTCTCCGACAGGGCGGCGGTGTCGAGCGGCGCCTCCGACCGCAGGGCGAACAGCTCCTCGGTCAGATTCAACAGGTAACGCCCGTCCCCATCGGCCATCGCGCGCACGGCCTGGCGCGCATCAGCCGTCAGCGGCAATTCGCGCCCCTCCTCGCCCTCAGCCCTGCGCAGCAGCTCTTCCAGCGCCGAATCGCTCAACCGGTGGAGCACCAAGACTTGGCAGCGCGAGAGCAGAGCGCCGTTGAGTTCGAAGGAAGGGTTCTCGGTCGTCGCCCCGACCAGGATCACCGTACCGTCCTCGACATAAGGCAGAAAGCCGTCCTGCTGGGCCCGATTGAAGCGGTGGATCTCATCCACGAACAGCAGGGTCCCCTGCCCGGCCATGCGCCGGCCCTTGGCACCCTCGAAGACCCTGCGCAGATCGGCCACGCCCGAAAAGACGGCCGAGATCGGCTCGAAATACAGATTGGTCGTCTGGGCGAGCAGCCGGGCGATGGTCGTCTTGCCCGTGCCCGGCGGGCCCCAGAGGATAATCGACGCGAAACGGCCACCCTCGACCATCCGGCCGATCGGCCCCTCGGGCTTCAGCAGATGGTCCTGGCCGATGACCTCGTTCAGACGCTGAGGGCGCAGGCGGTCGGCGAGCGGGCGGGGCGCCTGGCCCTCGAACAGGCTCATTACTGGCGCGCCAGGATATTGACGAGCTGATCGCCGCGCCGGACCGTGATGCGCCATTCCCGGCGCTGCCGTTCAAGCAGGCTCTGAACTTCCCTGACCCGCGATACTTCCTCGCCATTGATCGCCACGACAACGTCGCCCGGGCGGAAGCGCACCAGCGCGGCCGCGCTCGCGCGCCGGATGGCCATGACGATAACGCCGGAATCAGGCACACCCATACCCGACAGTTCCTCGGCCAGGGCGGGCGACAGATTGGCAATCGTCGCGCCCGCCATGGGATGGTGCCCGGTCAGTTCGGTCTCGCGCCTTGGCGGGTCTTCCGGCGCCGGGGAGAGAGGTGCGACGAGGGTCAGTTCCTTGCCCTTGCGAAAGACGGAAAGGCGCGCCTCCTCCCCCGCCGCATGGGTCGCGATGCGGTAGCGCAGGGCCTGGGCGTCCACCACCTCATGGCCGTCCACGGCAAAGATCACATCGCCCAGCTTGACCCCGGCCTCGGCCGCCGGCCCCGAATGGTAGACACTGTTGATCAGCACCCCGACCGGGCGCGCCATGCCCAGGGTCTGGGCCAATTCGGCCGTCAGGTTCTGCCCGGTCGCACCGAGCCAGGGCCGCACCAGACGGCTGCCGGTGGTGACGCCCGAGATGACCGTCGCCACCAGATTGGCGGGGATCGCAAAGCCGACCCCGCTGGAGCCGCCGGTCCGGGTGAAGATCATGGTGTTGATACCGGCCAGCCGGCCGTCCATCGAAACCAGGGGGCCGCCCGAATTGCCCGGATTGATCGCCGCATCGGTCTGGATGAAGGACTGGAAGTCGCTGACATCGACCGAGCTTCGTCCCAGGGCCGAGACGATGCCGCTGGTCACGGTCTGACCGACGCCGAAGGGATTGCCGATGGCAAT
>JAQCGR010000258.1 GCA_027619995.1 Pseudomonadota bacterium
GCGGCAATGGCCAAGGAGGAAGCAATGCACTAACATTCTAACCGGACCACCTAATGGGGGCTGATCAGAACTACCACAACACGGTGTCAGCCTGGGAATTCGATCATTACCTGACCAAGTTCTGACGCCGTAACCTCCAAGGAGGGGAAAACGATGTTCTGGAAGCGCAAGAAGGGCAATGACGCGGACACGGTCAGGATTTTCTTCGCATCCGACCTCCATGGCTCCACGGTCTGCTTCAAGAAATTTCTCAACGGCGCGCAATTTTATGGTGCGAACGTGCTGGTCATGGGCGGCGATCTGACGGGCAAGGCTGTCATTCCGCTTTGCGAACAGATGGACGGCTCGGTCCTGGCCCATCGGGCGGGCGGTGAACGCCGATTGACCACGGCCGAGGAAGTCGAGGAATTCAAGAAAGGCGTGGGAAACATGGGCTTTTATCCCGCCGAGATGAACGAGGCGGAATACCAGGCCCTAAAGGGCGATCCGGACGGCCAACTCGCGCTCTTCAAACGCTTGGTCTGTGAACGCATCGCCGAGTGGTCCGATCTTGCCACCGCGAAGCTAGGCGGCACCGACATTCCGCTGATCACCGCGCCGGGCAACGACGATTTCTTCGAGATCGACGAGATTCTGGGCGCTGCACCACATGTCGACTATCAGGAAATGACGATAACCGAGGTGCGTGGCTACGAGATGCTTCATTGCGGCGGCTCGACCAAGACGCCATGGGACACGGAGAGGGAGTACACCGAAGAGGAATACGCTGCCCGCTTCGCAGAACTCGTGCCCCAGGTAGGCGACATGAGCCGGTGCATCTTCAACGTACATGTGCCGCCTTACGGCACCGTGCTCGACCAATGTCCGAAACTCGACGACAACCTCCAGGTCGTTTTCGAAATGGGCAATCCGGTGCAGATGCATGCGGGCAGCAGCACACTGACCGAGACGATCGCTAGGGAACAGCCCTTGCTGGGTCTGCATGGACATATCCACGAGGGACGCGGTAACATCAAAATCGGGGACAGTGTTTGCGTGAATCCGGGAAGTGTCTATCCCGAAGGTATTTTGCAGGGCACTCTTGTGACGCTGCGCGATGGAACGGTCGAAAGCGTTCAGATGACCCAAGGCTAAGGGGATCGGGACGGTTTCGCCGAGGCCGGAGATCCCGGCCAAAGCGAACGCGGGCAAAGAATCCGCGAGGAAACGAAGGTTTGGCAACAACGGGTTTCACGAGGGGATACCGAAATGAGCCAGTCCAGCGAATCCGGCGGAGAGCAAAGAATCTTTCTGCGAAAAGCGTCCGGTCTGATCCGGACGGCCGGAGCATTCGACACATTCGTCTTCAATATCGGCCTGGTCAGCGTCGGCCTTGGTGTCGGCACGATCATGTTCTACGGCCCAGCCTACTACGCAGGCGGAGACCTCATCCTAGCCTGTCTGATCGGCGGCGTCTTCATGGCGGCCATCGCCTTCGGCATGATTTGCTGGAGCGTAACCTTGCCGCGCTCGGGCGGCATTTATGTCTTCGGCTCGCGCAGCTTGCCGCCGTTCCTCGCGTTGACCTTGAGTCTGGTCGAAATCACGGCCTGGCTCTTCTATTGCGCAATCGCAGCCTATTGGATCATCATCCTGGGCATCAGTCCGACCTTGGCGATGATCGGTTACGTGACCGGGAGCGAGGGCGCGCTCAATGCCGCCAACTGGGTTGTCGAACCCTGGCCGATGTTCGCCATCGGCTCGCTGATCCTGATTCTCTCGGGCCTTATCCTGTCGGCTGGAATGCGGTTCTACCTGACCGTCCAGAAGGTGGTCTTCGCGACCGCTATTCTGGGCTCAATCCTGCTGATCGTCGTCCTGGCGCTGGGCACCCGCGAGGAATTCGTCGCGAATTTCACCGCGATCATGGGGCCGGTGATAGATAATCCCGATCCCTACGCTGCGATCATCGCTTCGGCGAAAGAGAACGGCTGGGGCTATGATGGCTCCAGCTTCACCCAGACCCTTCTAGTTTCCAACTGGGCGTTCCTGCCCCTGATCGGTTCGGCCTTCTCGATCGCCATCGGTGGAGAGATCAAGTCGGTTGAGAAATCCCAGACATACGGGATGCTTGGTGCCATCGTCGGCGCGGTCGTGATCTGGGTGATCACTATCACCTTGGCGAACAACGTCATCGGCTACGACTTCCTCGGCGCTGCGGTCTTCAATCTGCTTGAGGGCGTCGGCATCTCGACCCCGACCGATCCGGCGATCACCCTGATGGCCGGCATCTTGATGAAATCCTGGGTCATCACGCTTTTGGTCTCGATCGGCCTGATCTGCTGGATGTGGATGTGGATTCCCGGCATGCACACCTTTGCCGTTCGGGCCCTCGTTGCATGGTCGTTCGACCGGGTCGCTCCCGACGCTTTAGGCAAAATTTCGCCGACCCGACATACGCCCACCGTGGCGATCACAGTTAGCGTAATCATCACCGTGATCTTCATGTACTTGTTCGTCTTCTCGAGTTTCTTCAGCACGATCGTCATTCTCATCGAGGCGGCGGTGCTGGCGTGGAGCATCGTGCTCTTGGCGGGGGTCTTCTTCCCCTATCGGAGGCCGGATATCTATGAGAAGTCGCCGATCGCGTCGCGCAAGATTCTGGGCCTGCCCATGATGACATTCGCCTGCGGGCTCGGGTTCATCGCGTCGCAAGCCTATTTCTGGAATCTGTTCTTCGACGAGGTGGCGGCGGGCCATGCGACCAACCAACTGATCATCGTCGGTGGGGTGTTCGCGATCGGCGTGATCTTCTACTTCGTCATGAAGGCGTACCGGGCGTCCCAAGGCGTGGATGTTACGCTCGCCTTCAAGGAGATCCCGATCGAATAGGCAAGAGAGGCGGAGCGTTTCATGACGTTGCTCAACACCCATTTCGTCGATGAGGCGCTTCGCCTCGTAAGAGAGGCGGAGGAGTCGGGGATCCAACTCAGGATCCTCGGCTCCGTCGCGTATCGCCTGCATTCACCCAGCCATCTTCATCTTTTCGACGAGATGGCGCGGGCATTGACCGACGTCGATTTCGCGGCCGAGCGGCGGCAAAGCTCGGCCATTCGCGATTTCATGGTCGGCCAGGGTTATGAAGCCAATGACGGCATGATTGTGGGCACGGAAGGGGCGCGGCACGTCTATCTGCATTCCGAGACAAACCTCAATGTCGACGTATTCACCGACGAGCTATTCTTCTGCCACCGCATCCCGTTCAAGGGGCGGCTGGATCTCGATTATCCGACAATCACTACGACCGACCTGCTGCTCGAGAAGATGCAGATCGTCGAGATCAATCTGAAGGACATCAAGGACACGCTCGTCCTGCTCCTCGAGCATCCGATCAGCGAACCGGAGGCGGGCAGGGAGAGTATCGATGGCGCCTACATCACCGGTATCATGTCCAAGGACTGGGGCTTCTACTACACCTTCACGACTAACATTCAGAAGGTCGTCGATTTCATTCCCGAGTTCCCGAGCCTGAACCGCGATCAGGCCGATATCATCAAGGGCCGTGTCCACGAAATCGTGCGGGAAATCGAAAGTGCACCGAAATCGCTGAAATGGAAAATTCGGGCGAAGATCGGGACGCGACAAAGATGGTATCAGGAGGTTTCCGACAAGGGCGAGGTCTTTTGAGGGAAGGGCGATCCGACATGGTCGATTGGGAGAGGTTTCGGGACAGGCAGAAGCGCCTGACGCTCGCGGGCTTGAGCTATCTGGACCTCGATGTCGCCTATACCGATCTCGGGAAGGGCGAGCCGGTCGTGTTGCTTCACGGCATCCCGACCTGGTCCTATCTCTATCATGACGTGATTCCGCTGTTGGCCGAAGAAGTCTGGGTCTTGGCGCCGGACTTCCTGGGCCATGGATTTTCGGATCGGCGCGACCGCTTCGACCGTTCCCTGCGCGCGCAGACGCGGATGGTGCTGGCATTTCTCGATGCCCTCGGAATCGAACGAGCGACCATCGTCGGGCACGACACGGGCGGCGGCGTCGCCTTGATCATGGGAGTTGAGCATCCGGCGCGAATCGCCCGCCTCGTTCTGTCCAACGTCGTGGCTTACGATTCCTGGCCGATTGACGACATGATAGCTCTGGGCAATCCGGAATGGCGCGCGAAGTTGCCTGCTGAGATTGCCGAGTTCGTGTCCTCCGGCCTTCCCGACGGATTGCACAACGCCGAGCGCATGACCGAAGAGTTTCGCGCCGGCATCGTCGCGCCGTACAGCGACGAGGAAGGCGCGATCAGCCTAATCCGTAACGCCAGCGCCTTGAACACGAACCATACGACGGCCCTGATGGACCGCCACGGCGAGATCGCAGCGCCCACCCTGTGCCTCTGGGGCGTGCACGATCCCTGGCAAACAATCCGCGATGGCGAAAGGCTCGCGAAAGAAATCCCCGACGCGAGACTCGTGCGCCAGGAAAACGCATCGCATTGGATTCCCCAGGATACGCCGGAAGATTTCGCGCGCGAAATACTCGCATTCCTGCGCGAAGACGCGGTCTAACCGCTTAATCTGCCGGAAACCCGTCGAAGCGCGGAAGGTCGTCCGCGATTTCGTACCAAGGCAGTTTCGAAGCCACGAATATGTGTTTCTCCAACCTTTTCGGATGGCCGGGATGGCCGTCCGCGGTGCCGGGCGCGTAGAACCGCAGATGCGGCCAGCGGTCGTCGTCGAAGAAGAGCTGGCAGCCGCAGGCAACGCAGCGATAGCGGCGGCAGTCGGGCGAGCTGTCGAAGCGAAGAAGATTCCCGGCTCCCTGCCGAATCGCAAAGGCGCCGCGCGCGACTCCGGCATAGCTGGCGAATGTGGCGCCGTGCAGACGGCGGCAGATCGAGCAATGGCAGTGGTAGAATTCCTCGGCGGGAGCCGCGACCGTATAGCGTACTGTGCCGCACTGGCAGCGGCCCTCGATAGTTCCGAAATTGGGCAAGGCAATTCCTCCGTGAGGCTGGGCGGCGAACGCGCGGCGAGTCGGCAAAAATTAATTTTTGGGCAGAAAGTCCGGGTGCTGGGGCAGGCCGTCGGTCAGCTCCCCACGCGGCATGTGAATAGCCCCGAGTTTTCTAGACGCCCTCGGTTCATATATCCTTCTGCCGTTCGAACTCGACGGGCGAC
>JAQCGR010000259.1 GCA_027619995.1 Pseudomonadota bacterium
CGGCGTAATAGTCCTGCCCCTTGACGGGCGGATCGCCCTCGCCCAGCGCGCGCACGAGCTGCATAGCGGTGAGACCCGCCAGTTCGGGATTCGCCACGATCCGGACCGATTCGAAGCCCCGGCCGGTCGCGTCGGCCACGGTGAACACGGTCAGGCCGCGCAGCGTCGAAAGCCGATCGACCGAAATTTTATTGAGGGCATCCAATCGGGCGCGCTCGGCCTGCATGTCCAAGCCCTGGTAAAGGCCGAGCGCGGCGATGACACCGGCGACGCCCTCCTTGCCCACCTTCATCGCCCGACCGATGCCCCGCTCTTGCATGAGGCAAGCGCGGACGAGGTCCTTGCGCCCGGCAACGATGCCCGCGGTCAGGGAGCCGATCTTCTTATGCGCGCTGTAAATGACCAGATCCGCGCCTGCCGCAATGAATTTGCGCAGATCGAATTCGGGCGCGGCGTCGACGATCACGGGCACCCCGGCCTGTTTGGCGCAGGCGATGAAATCGTCCAATTCCAACATGCCCATGGGGCAGGCCTGTTCCGAAACCGTGTAGATCGCCGCCGCCGTGCGCGCACCCATGGCACCGGCCATCTGATAGAGACTCGACGAATTCACCGCGCCGATCTCGACCGGCACGGCCCCGGCAAGGCGGATCATCTGGGTGAGGTTGCCGCTGTAGTCGAGCGCCTGTCCCTTCAGCAACACAACCTCGTCCCGCTCCAGGTGGCGCGTGTCGGGCAGGCGTTCGATCGCGGCCAGATCGCTCCCGGTCATGCAGGCCGCCGAGGCGATAGAGATGCCGGACGCAGCACAGGAGGTAACAAAACCGGCCTCCGCGCCCGTCGCCTTCGCAATCGCGGCGCTGGCCCGCGCCTGCAGCGGCATCATCTCGACATTCGTGGAAACGATTCCCGCGACCGCCTCCATGATACCGGGCCTGACCGGGGCGGCGCCGAGCGATGTCGAGGTGCCCCTCGCGTTCAAGACCCTGCGCAGGCCCAGTTCCGCGAATGGATCGTTGATATCGCTCATGGCTTTGCCCCTCGTGCGGTTCGCCGCGCCTATAGCGTTCGCGGCGCGGATCATCGTTTCGGGTGCAGTGATAGCCCGGCCGGTGGCCGTTACAAAGTGGCCGAGAAAGTGGCGGGGGCCAAAGGTCCGTTCACGCGACTCCCGCGCGCTCCTCGAAATGCTCGAAGAAACTCCGCAGCGCGAGGGACCGGGGGCCGTCCTCGTAGCTTTCGACATGCGGGCGCTTCATCACGACCTTGTAGCGCACATGGGGGATGCCGAAACCGTCCGCATAGACGCCGAGGACCGAGGCAGTTTCCACCGTGCGATCCGCATGGACGTGACGAAACTTCGCGCCCGGCTTCACGTATTCGAGGCGGTCGCCGCGTTTGAAAAACGTGCTGGTCAAGTTCCGACTCTTCGCGACCATGACAGTGCCCCCCCCGCACATAAATATCATAGCGATAAAACGGTTTTATTATTAGCTATTTACATTGAATGGTTGAGATTTCGCAAAAGCGAAAATGGCAGGGAAAGCTGGTTCTTTTTCTCCTACCCTTTTCCGAGCGCGCGAACGGCGGGAGACGCCGCGATCCGGCCGCGCTTGCGATAGGCGTCGTGGTTTTCCTCGATCTCGTTCAAACGGTAGCGGTAATTGACCATCAGCCCGGCGGAATCGCGCAGGCCCTTGGCCGAGATATCGGCCATCCAGTTCAGCCTTTCGACCCGCGCGCCATTGGTCAGGTGGAAATTCGCGACCGGATCGCGGGCGCGGCCATTCTCGCGCCGGACTTCCAGAAGGTAATGGGCGCAGAGATGGCCTAGCGGCCCGCGCAGCGCCTCGTTCAGGCTTTCGTCCATGTGCCAGTCGGCGCGGTCCAACAGCGCGGGAAGCGCGGCGACGCCATCGACCGGCGGCGCGAGCGTGGCCAGGGCCTTGCGGTCCTCGCGCCGCAGCAGCGCGTCATTCCCCTTACCCTGCTCCGCGAGCCAGCGGCGAAAGCCGGGGATCGGCGACAGGGTGGCGAAGGTCTTGAGATTCTTGAGTTCGGCGCTCAGGTCGTCGGCAACCCGCTTGATCAGGAAACCGCCGAAGCTGATCCCCGCCAACCCGGCTTGGGCATTTGAAATCGAATAGAAGATCGCTGTATCGGCGCTGCGCGGATCGATCTTCTCGCCGTCCAGATCGAGCAGTTCCTGCACGCTGTCGGCCATGCCGTCGACCAGCGCGACCTCGACGAAGATCAACGGCTCTTCGGGCATATGGGGGTGGAAGAAGGCATAGAGGCGCCGGTCGCTTTCCAGCCGCTTCTTGAGGTCCTGCCAGCTTTCGATCGCGTGGACGGCCTCGTAGGAGGCCAATTTCTCCAGCAGTGAGGCCGGCGAATCCCAGGTGATGCGTCGCAGTTCCAGGAAACCGATATCGAACCAATAGGCGAGCAGTTCCTTGAGATCGCCTTCCAGGGGCGTGAAGAGCGGATCCTTGCGTCGCAGGCGCAACAGCTCGGCTCGCATATCAACTAGAAACTTAACACCTTCTAGCAAACCATTGAATTGCGACAATAATACAATTCGAGGTGCTTGGAGCGCGTGGCGCAAAGCCGCTTCCTCGATCCGCCGGCCGTCGAGATCGGGTGCATCGCCCAGCCGCGCCACAGCGGCATCGACAGCCGCGCGCTCGACGCCGAAATCGGTGGCCAACAGGCGCAGGAATCGTTCCCGCCCCGTCTCGTTGAGTTGCAGATAGGTCCCGCCGATTTCGGCCGCCAGCGCGCGCGCCGAAACCTCGCCGCCGACCGCGTCGATGCAGCTATGAATGCGCTCCTTGAGACGCTCCGAATCGTCATCCGAGAGTTCGGGGCGGGGCGCGCCGGTGACCGCGTGGCGGGCCGATTCGGCAACCTCTTCCCAGGCCGCACGAAGCTGGTCGAGGGTCCGGTCCAGGAAGCTCGGAGCATGGCCGTTGCCGTTCCTGCGTTCCTGCCGGGTCGTTTCTTGCGTCATACCTTCTCCGCTGCGTCGGAACCGTAGGGCATCCGCCAAATTGCCAATAGAAAGCCATTAGTAAGATGGCGACAACTTGGCAAAATTCCCACGCGCAGAGAAATATTTCCGCCCTTTCGAGCGAATTTTCGGCTCGCCCTAGGGCAGATGCAATTGCCCATCGATCAGTTTCGTCGCCACGCCGCCAACCTGCAGGCGTGCGATCCGCTCGCCCTCCATCCTCACCGCGGAACGGATTATGCTGGGCCGGCCGATCTCATGTCCCTGCTCCGCCTGCACGGCGATCCGCCCATCGCCATCGGGCTTCGCCTGGCCGTGGCGGATGAGATAGCTCGTCAGCGCGCTGTTGGTGGTGCCCGCGGCGGCCGATTCGGCGACCCCGACGGCCGGGCAGAAGTCGCGCACATGGAGGGCGCTGTCCGGCCGCTCGACCTCCATGCAGAAGGCCGCGACGGTCTCGATGCCGTGGTCCAGGCAATACCGGGTCAAGCCGCCGAAATCCGGCGCGATGCGCCGCATCGCGTCCAGCCCCGCAATCGGCAGGACCAAATGGACGAAATCGCCGCGCGCGGTTTCGGGCCGCAGGGCGGGATGCAGGTCCTTGACGCCGAGCCCCAACAGCCCCGTCAGCGCCGCCATATCCAAGCCGTCGTCGTGGAAGCTTGGCGGCCGTATATCGAGCATCACCAGGGGCCGCCCGTCGTCGCGGCGCGATATCTGAACTGTCGCCGTCGCCGTCGGCAGGCGCAACGCCGCCTCGAAACTCGCGCGGCCATGCCAGTCGAGCACGCCCAGTTCGACCATCCGGGTCGCGAGACAGAGCGTGCCATGCCCGCACATCGGCAGTTCGGTGACGAAGGACATAAACCGGGCCTCGACCCAGTCCTCGCCGCTGGCCGTCACGAAACCGGTCGCCGGGGCACCGATCTCCTTGGCGATGCGCTGCATAGTCTGTGCGTCCAGCCCCGCCACGTCGGACACCACGCCAGCCTGGCTGCCGCCGAAGGCGGTGTCGGTGAAGGCGTCGTAGAAGGCGAAAGAAACCGAGCCCATCCTGCAAACCCCCTGCCCTGAAAGCACTGCGCTCAGCTAGCCCCGCGCCGCGAGATCGCGCAAGACGGAAGGCAGTTGATCCGGCAGATCCTCGGCGATCAGGCCGGGGCCGAAAGCGGCCGCCGCCGCGCCATGCAACCAGGCCCCGGCGGCGGCCGCCTCGAAAGCCGGCATGCCCTGGGCGAGCAGGCCGAGAATCACCCCGGCCAGCACATCGCCCGCCCCAGCCGTGGCGAGGGTCGCTGGCGCATTGGCGTTGACGACGGCCCGACCGTCCGGCGCGGCGATCACCGTATCGGGCCCTTTCAGGAGGACGACGGCCCCGGCCTGCCGCGCCGCCGCCCGGGCGCGATCCAGCTTGCCGCCCGCCTGGTCGAAAAGACGGCCGAATTCGCCCTCATGCGGGGTCAGGACACAGGGGCCCGCAATGGCCCCGAACAGAGCCTCGGGCGCGTCGCGGAACACGATGATGGCATCGGCATCCAACACGCAGGCGCGACCGCTCGCTACCGCCGCCAGGGCGATCTCGCGCGTGGCGGGCGACACCCCCCCACCGGGGCCGACCAGCAGCGCATTCTTACGCTCGTCCGCCAGCAGCGCGGCGAAATCGGCCGGGCCGCTGATCTTCGCGGTCAGAAGACCGGCTTCCGCGGCATAGATCGGCCAGACCTCGGGCGCGCAGGCGATAGTGGCCAGGCCGGTGCCCGCGCGCATCGCCCCGCGCGCCGCCAGACGCGCCGCGCCGGTCATCTCCGTCCCGCCCAGAATCAGGGCATGGCCCCGGGCGTATTTGTGACCCTCGGCGGCGGGCCAGGGGTAGCCGTCGAGCCAAAGGGCCGGATCGTTGCGCCATTGGCGGGGCCGGATGTCGTCGAGCACCGCGTCGGGAATGCCGATATCGGCGACCACCAGTTCGCCGCAGAGACCCCGGCCGGGATAGAGCAGATGCGCCGGCTTGGGCCGGAAGAAGGTGACGGTGAGGAAGGCCCGCGCCGCCGCGCCGCGCACCAGCCCGGTGTCGCCATCCACCCCGCTCGGCACGTCCACCGCCATGCAGTCGAGTCCGCGCGCGG
>JAQCGR010000260.1 GCA_027619995.1 Pseudomonadota bacterium
GAAGCGGCCGAACTTGTCCTGCCCTGCGGCGTGTCCGAAGCCCAGGCTTGGCGTTTTGCCCAGGACAATCGCGCCTGGCTGGCCACCCGGCTCGATCGCCTGCCGCCGCGCGTCTTTTTTTCGGACGGGACGTGCCTGCCGGTCCTGGGACAGGCGTTGGTCATTCGCCACCGGCCCGACCAACTGCGTCTGATCGAGGCCGACGAGGCCGAGATCCGGGTCGGCGGAGCACCCGGGAAACTGCCCGCGCGCATCGAAACCTGGTTGCGCGAAACGGCGCGCGAGGCCTTCCGCGCCCGCACCGCCGACATGGCGGCCGAGTTGGAACGGCCGGTGCCGGCCGTGACGATCCGCGACACGCGCAGCCGCTGGGGCAGCTGTTCCCCACGCAGCGGCCTCGCCTTCTCCTGGCGGCTCGTCCTCGCCCCGGTCTTCGTCCTCGACTATGTCGCGGCCCATGAATCCGCCCATCTGATCGAGATGGATCACAGCCCGGCCTTCTGGCGCATCGTCGACCGGCTGAACGGGCGTGCGAAAGAGGCCCGACGCTGGCTGCGCATCGAGGGGGCTGCCCTTCACCGTTTCGGCTAGGCCCCGGAATATTGGGCGCAAGCATCGGATAGCGGCGAAATCAGGTTCACGGCCTAATGGCGCCATGACGCAACCTGAAAGGACCGAACCGATGCTCGATTCCGATTGCTGGCGGGCCGTTCTGGCCCGCGACCCCGAGGCCAATGGCCGCTTCGTCTATGCCGTGCGCTCGACGGGGATATACTGTCGTCCGATCTGCGCCAGTCGCCGGCCGGGGCGCGCCCAGGTGAATTTCTTCGAGGACCCGGCCAGGGCCGAGGCCGCCGGCTTTCGGCCCTGCCGGCGCTGCCGGCCGGAGGATGCCGATATGGCGGACAGTCAGACCGAGATGGTGCGCAAGGCCTGCGCCGCGATCGACGCGGCGACCGATGGCCCGCCGACCCTGGCCGCCTTGGGCGAAAACCTGGGGGTCAGTCCCCACCACCTGCAGAGGGTTTTCAAGAAGCTGATGGGCATCAGCCCGCGGCAATATGCCGATGAACGGCGCTTGGGTCGGCTGAAGATGCGCTTGAAACGGGGCGAGGCCGTGACCGGCGCGCTTTACGAGGCCGGCTACGGCTCATCCAGCCGGCTCTATGAAAATGCCGGCGAGCATCTAGGCATGACACCGGGCACCTATCGGCGCGGCGGCGAGGGCGCCCGGATGCGCTTTACCATCGTCGACTGCACGCTCGGCCGCCTGGTCGTCGCCGCGACGGACCGGGGCTTGAGTTTCCTCGGCTTCGGCGATGACGACGGCGACCTGGAAGAGGAGTTGCGCGAGGAGTTCCCCAAGGCGGAGGAGATCCGGCGGGACGATGCGGGCCTTGCCGAATGGGTCGGCCCCCTGATCGACCATCTGGCTGGCCAGGTCGGCAGCCTGCCCCTGCCGCTCGACGTCCAGGCCACGGCCTTTCAGCGCCGGGTCTGGGAAGCCCTGCGCGACATTCCGGCTGGCGAAACCCGGACCTATCGTGAGATCGCGGCCCAACTCGGCCAACCCACAGCCAGCCGCGCGGTCGGCAGCGCCTGCGCGCGCAACCCGGTCTCCCTGGTCATCCCCTGCCACCGTGTGGTGCGCGAGGATGGCGGGCTCGGCGGCTACCGCTGGGGTCTGGAACGCAAGGAACGCCTGATCGCCACCGAACGCGGCGCCGCAGCGAAACCGCGCGCCAAGCGACGGGGCTGATCGGACGGACTGTTCTTTTAGCATTGCCCTTCGAGTGGCCCGCAGGGCTGTCTCGAAGGGCAATTCCCACGCTTAGCGCGGGTTTTCCTTTGGCAGGCTGGATGTGACCGGGGCCTTGGCCGGGCGGGGCATGGGAATCGAACGCGAGATTGGCGGGGGCGCCGGTGCGACCGGCTCGACTGCCTGTTCCGCCATTGCGGGTGGGGCATCCGGAGTGGCGAGGCCGGGCAAGGGCAAGGCCGGCTGCCCGTCCAGCGCGGCCTTCATGAAGGCCGCCCAGAGCCGGGCGGGCAGGCCGCCGCCGGTCACTTTGTTCATCGGCGCGCCGTCGTCGTTACCCATCCAGACTCCCGTCGCCAGTTCGGCCGTGAAGCCCATGAACCAGGCATCGCGGTAGTCCTGGCTGGTGCCGGTCTTGCCCGCGGCCGGACGTCCGATATTGGCAGCACGACCGGTTCCCTCGGTCACCACGGCGGTCAGCATCCGGGTGATGTCGCGGACCGTGGCGGGGGCGAGGACGATGCCCGGTCCCGAGCCGCTCCGGCGATAGAGGATTTCCCCTGTTTCGTCGCGGATTTCCTCGATCGCGTAGCTCCACACCCCCGCGCCACCATTGGCGACCGTGGCATAGGCCTGGGTCAGTTCGAGCAGGGTCACTTCGCCCGTGCCCAAGGCCAGACTCGGCCCCGCCGGGATATCGCCAGTCAGGCCCAGACGGCGCGCGGCATGGGTCACACGGTTGCGCCCGACCTTTTCCGAAATCCGGACCGTCGCCGTGTTGACCGATTTTGCCAGGGCTTCGGTCAGATCGATATCGCCCAGAAAGCGATTGGTGTAATTGCCCGGCGACCAGCCCTCGACCGTCACCGGCGCGTCGAGCACCCGGCTGCGCGGCGTCAGGCCGGCTTCCAAGCCGGCGAGATAGACGAAAAGCTTGAAGGCTGAACCCGGCTGGCGGAAAGCTTGGGTCGCCCGGTTGAACTGGCTGGTCCGATAGTCCTTGCCGCCTACCATGGCGCGGATCGCGCCGCCCGGGGTCATGGCGAGGAGGGCCGCCTGGCCGGCCTCGGATTCGGCCCCCGCGGTGTCGAGCAGTCCGGCCAGGGTCTGTTCGGCGAGCCGCTGGAGCCGCGCATCCAGGGTCGTGACGACGATCAGGTTCTTGTCCGGCGCGCCGACGAAGGCGGGCACCTGTTCCAGCACCCAGTCGACGAAATGCCGCCCTTCCCAGCCGCCGCCGCCGAGCTCGGCGTTGGACCGTTCCGCCGCCGCCCGCTTGGCCAGATCTGCGTCGATGAAGCCGGCCGCTACCATATTGTCGAGCACTACGGAGGTCCGCTGATGCGCCAGATCGCCGTCGCGCGACGGATTGTAGCGTGACGGAGCCTTGAGCAGACCCGCTAGCAGGGCGGCTTCATAGAGTCCGACGGCGGAGGCGGGCTTGCCGAAATAACGGCGGGAGGCCGCTTCCACGCCATAGGCCCCCGCGCCGAAATAGACCCGGTTGAGATAGATCGAAAGGATTTCGTCCTTGGTGTAGCGCTGCTCCAGCCAGAGGGCGAGGATGGTTTCCTGGATCTTGCGCCGCAGGGTCCGCTCCGGCCCCAGAAAGAGATTCTTGGCGAGCTGTTGGGTGATCGTGCTGCCGCCCTGGACAACATGGCCGGCGCGAAGATTCGCGACCATAGCGCGCAGCACGCCGACGGCGTCGATCCCCGGATGCTCGTAGAAACGCCGGTCCTCGGTCGCCAAAACGGCCTGGGGCAGATAGGCGGGCAGGCCGCCGACCTGGACTGCCTCGCCGAACAGGGCGACATGGCTGGCGATCCGCGTGCCGTCATGGCCAACCAGGGTGATGCTGGGGCCGCGCACCGGCTCGGCCAGGCCCTCGGTCGAGGGCAGGTCATAGGCGAAATAGGCCAGCACGCAGACCATCCCGATGCCCAGCCAGACGAGCGCGACCGCGCTGCCGCGGAGGAACCGGCGGGCGCGGCCGGGCCTCGGCCCAACCGCGGGTTTGGAATCGGGTGCGGCCTTGGCCGGCGCCTTCTTGCGTCCGGTGGGGGCCGACTTTCGGGGTTTCGCCTGTTTGCGGCGTGCCATGGGCGGAAATCTGGCGCGGGAATGCGGCCCGAAAAGGGCGGGCCTAGGGTTCTAGACGTCCAGGTTCGCGACCTTGAGGGCGTTGGCCTGGATAAATTCGCGGCGCGGCTCGACGACATCGCCCATCAATGTGCTGAAGATGTCCTCGGCCTCGTCGACATGATTGACCCGGACCTGCAGCAGGGTGCGCTGGTTCGGGTCGAGGGTGGTTTCCCAGAGCTGGTCGGGATTCATCTCGCCCAATCCCTTGTAGCGTTGGATCGAGATACCCTTGCGGCCGATCTCGAGCACTCCCGCCACCAGACCGATCGGCCCGTTCACGCGAATTTCGCGATCCTTGGCCACCAGGCTTGCCGGCCTTGCGTAGATCGCCTGCAGGCTGGACGCCAATGCGTCGAGACGCCGGGCCTCGGCGCTGTCCATGAAGGCGCCGTCGATGACATGGGTTTCGTTCACGCCGCGCAGGGTTCGGACAAGAACATAGGCGCCGTCTTCGCGCAGACTGCCGACCCAACCACGGTCATGCGGCGCGGCCAGGCCGTCGAGGCGGCGGGCGATGATTTCGACCACTTGAGCCGACTGCTCACGGCTCGCCATCAATTCCGGATTGAAGGCGCCGAGGATAGCCGCCTGCTCGATCACGTCGGCATTGGACAGATGGGCGAGGAGCGGCTGCATCAGGCGCTTGGCCCGGTTCGCGGCGGCCAGGACCTCGCGCAGGTCGTTGCCCGCCCGCTCGACCCCGTCATGGCCGCGCAGGATGACCTCCTTGAGGGCCTGGTCCTCGAGATAGGTGTCCAGGGCCGGATCGTCCTTCAGATAGACCTGCTCGTTGCCCCGCTTGACCCGGTAGAGCGGGGGCTGGGCGATATAGAGATAGCCGCGCTCGATCAGCACCTGCATGTGCCGGTAAAAGAAGGTCAGGAGAAGGGTGCGGATATGGCTGCCGTCCACGTCGGCGTCGGTCATGATGATGATGCGGTGATAGCGCAGCTTGTCCGGATTGAACTCCTCGCGCCCGATACCCGCGCCGAGTGCCGCGATCAGGGTCGCGATTTCGGCCGAACCCAGCATCTTGTCGAATCGCGCCCGCTCGACATTCAGGATCTTGCCGCGCAGGGGCAGGATCGCCTGATACTGGCGGTCGCGCGCCTGTTTGGCCGAGCCGCCGGCCGAATCGCCCTCGACGATGAACAGTTCGGTGCCCTCG
>JAQCGR010000261.1 GCA_027619995.1 Pseudomonadota bacterium
TTCTGGATGAGTTGCAGAAGCAATATGTCGTTACGGCCCGGGCCAAGGGCCTGTCGAACACCCGAGCTCTGATCAAATATCCGCTGCGCATCGCCATCAACCCGTTCATCGCGGATATCGGCGCCCTGCTTCCCGAGATCATTTCGGGGGCAACGATCGTGTCCGTCGTGCTGTCCCTGCCGACGACCGGTCCCATGCTTTTGGATGCCCTGCGCAGTCAGGACATGTATCTGGCCGGCTCCTTCCTGATGTTTCTCGCCATGCTCACCATCATTGGGGTCCTGCTCTCGGATCTGGCGCTTGCCGTTCTCGATCCGCGCATCCGGCTCGGCGGGGGTGCGTCCAAATGACCGACACCACAGAGCCGACCCGTCGCAGAGACGAAGACCATCTGGATCACTACGTTTCTAAGGCGCCCTTCGATCCCTATACGCGCGAGGTCATGTCGGAGGAACAGGAGCGCTACTACCTCGCTTCGCAATGGCAGCTCATGTGGTGGAAGCTGCGCCGCCACCGTGTCGCGGTCGCCTCCGGCCTGATCCTGCTGGCGATATACGGCATGGCTCTCTTCGCCGAGATCGTGGCGCCTTACAACCTGCACACCCGGAACACCGATCGCCTGTTTTTCAAACCCCAGGAAATCCACTTTTCCCATGACGGGGCGTTCGTCGGCCCCTTCGTCTATGCGGTCAAGAAGCAGCGCGACATGAAGCTGCTGAAATGGGACTACGTCCCGGACGAGACCCAGCCCAAGCCGATCCGCTTCCTCTGCCAGGGCGACACCTATCGGTTCTGGGGGCTGTTCGAGGGCGATTTCCACCTGATCTGCCCACCCGAGGACGGCACGCTCCATATCTTCGGCACCGACCGCCTGGGCCGGGATATGTTCTCGCGCATCATTTACGGCGCGCGAATATCGCTGACCATCGGCATCATCGGCATCATCATCAGCTTTACCCTGGGTATCGTGATCGGAGGGCTGGCCGGCTATTACGGCGGCTGGGTCGACAATATTTCCCAACGTTTGATCGAGGTGATCCGCTCCTTCCCGGCCCTGCCGCTATGGATGGCCCTCTCGGCCGCGCTGCCGGTGACCTGGAGTCCCATTCTCATCTTCTTCGGCATCACGGTGATTCTGGGGTTGATCGACTGGACGGGACTGGCCCGTTCGGTCCGCTCCAAATTCCTGGCCCTGCGCGAAGAGGATTTCTGCACCGCGGCCCAGCTCATGGGCGCCAAGCCGCGGCGCATCATCGGGCGCCATCTGCTGCCCAGCTTCTACAGCCATGTCATCGCCTCAGCGACCCTGTCCATCCCCTCGATGATCCTGGGCGAGACGGCGTTGAGCTTCCTCGGTCTGGGCCTGCGTCCGCCCATCACGAGTTGGGGCGTGTTGCTGAACGAGGCGCAGAACATCAATGTCGTCGCCACCCATCCCTGGCTCATGCTGCCGGTGGTGCCGGTGATCGTCGTCGTCCTGGCCTATAATTTCCTGGGCGACGGTCTGCGCGACGCCGCCGATCCCTACAAATAGCAATCGACCTGCGGGCCGGCCGATCAGGCGTTCAGGACGACAAGGTCGACGGGTTCAAGCAAGCCTTCGATCCGCCGCGCGGCCAGGGCTGCCCGTTCGACCGGCGGCACATATCCCTGGCGCAGAGCCGCTTCGACCGCCGCGCGGCTGGCGAGGGCTGAGACCCGTTCCGTCTTGGTGTGCTTTTCGAGCTTGGCCGCCAAGTTTACCGGGTCGCCGATGACCGTGTATTCGAGCCGGCTTTCGTCGCCGACCGCGCCGAACAGAACCCAGCCCGTCGCCACCGCGAGGCCGACGGGCGGCGCAGCCAACCCCGCGGCCAGACGAGTCTCGCGCCAATCGGCGATTTCCCCGATCAGGGCGTCGACCGTGCGCAGGGCATCGGCGGCATAGGTCTCGGTCGGCAAGGCCGCGCCGAAGGTCGCCAGGATGCCGTCGCCCAGGAATTTATCGACGCTGCCGCCATAGGACTGGATCACCGGCACCAGACGGGCCTGGTATTCGGCAAGGAGAGCGAGCGCCTCCGAGGCCGGCATCGTGCGCGCGAGTGCCGTGAAACCCCGCATATCGGTATAGAGGATGGCGGCGTCCCGCGCCTCGCCCTCGCCGGCACGAATGGCGCCCTCGGCGCTGGAAATATGCCGCGCGACCTCGGGCGCGAAAAACCGGCTTAGTTCCCGCGCCGCCGTCTGCTCGACGATCGCGCGCACCATCAACCGCCGCGCGCGGTGGATGGCCAGGGCGAGGACGGCCGTGACGGTGAGGATGGAGGCGATCTTGTCGAACTCGGCGCCCAGGAGAATGCTGTTCGAGGTCAGATACTCGACATAGTCGCGGGTGATCATGGTGTCTTCGGGATTGGCTGTGATGACCCAGCCGACCACGAAGGCCCAACCCGATGCGGCGACGAGGCCGGCCAGCACGACGTAGCGCGCCTCGAAGCGCAGGGCGCGCAGGGCGATGAAGATGAAGACATAGAGCAGGGTGGGGGCCTTGAGAACGAAGGAGGGCGGTTGTTCATATTGCAGATGGAAGCTCCAGATCAGCCCCAAGAGCAGGGCCATGTCGATCAGGACGGACAGCACAAGAAGCCAGCCCGGCAGACGCATCCGCGAGGCGGCGGCGAGGCGGCCGAGGGTGAACAGCAGATAGCCTCCCAGAAACCAGGGCACGGGCTCGAACCCCGCGCCCGCGACGAAGGTCTTGGGCGCGACGGCGTAGAGCGTCCCGAAAGTCACGCCGATGGCGAGCTGAATCCACCCGATCAGGATTTCGCTGCGGTCTTCCTGGTCGCGGATGGCCGCGCGCACCCGTTCCGGCAACCGCGCCGTTTCGGCGATGTTCCCCGGTCGGGTCGGAAGGCTGGCGCGCGAGGATTTCTCGAGGTCCGTCATGGGAGCAATATGGGGCAGCGGGCGCATTCGTCCCGTCATTTCCCCGTGATCGGGCGTGATCCGGATTTGATCAGCCAGAGACTCGATTCATGACTGCCCGCTGGCTTCGACGCGACGACCCGCGGCAGACTCCCCAATAAATGTGACGCATGGTCACGCAGGTAATGGCTGGCGAAGATCGGTTCGAAAGCCCCGCCGGCGATCAGGGCCGCCACCGCCGATTGCTCGTTATAGCCGCGCCAGTGCCAGGCGGCCGGATAGTCGTCGGGCAGGAAGATATCGTGGATATGGACCAGCACCCCGTTCGGCAGGGCAGGCAGAATTTCCGCGACCAGGCGATCGACATCGCTGCCGGGCATCAGCACATGGCTCGAATCGATGAACAGAATATCGCCCGCCGCGAGCGCCGCGAGGGGGGCGGCAGCTCCCGTCCCCTCCAGTTCCTGAAGGGTTGCCTGATGATGGGTCACGGCAAGGCCGGCAAGGGCGGCGCGGGGCGCCGGGTCGATGGCTGTGACCGTCGTGGTCAGGGCGCCGTCGCGAACCGCGCGGGCGAGAAACCGGGTCGAATGGCCCGAACCCAGTTCGACGATCCGGGCGGGGCGGCAGGAACGGGTGATCGCATAGGCCGCCGCGGCGTCGAGTCCGGGGAACCAATCCTGGTTCCAGCGTGGCTCCGGCGGCCCGCCCTCGACCGGGATGGCTTTCAGATCTTCAGCGTATTCGTCGATTGCCGCGATCACCTCATCCATCGCAGGTTCTGCTGCTGCCAGCAGGCTTGCCATTCCCGGATAGGCGCCGCGGGCCGGCAGGGGCGGCTGGCGATCGGCATAGCGATAGGGGATGAAAAACCCGCGTGGGCGAAACCCCGCCAGGGTCGCGAACCCCATGATCATGCGGCGCAAGCGCCGCGGACCGCTCACGGCGTCAAGACCATGCCTTCGCGCGCGACCGTCGTGCCGGGGCGCATCGTTTCGGCTTCGGCGGCGACTCCGTCCATGAATTTGTCGTCATGGGTCGGATCGTGGTGGAAAATAACGAACTTGCCGATTCCGGCGCGGTCGCTGAGACGCACACCTTCCTGCCAGGTCGAATGTCCCCAGCCGACATAGCCCGGGTATTCGGCATCGGTATAGGTGCTGTCATAGATCAGGATGTCGGCGCCGCGCAGGAAGTCGAGGAATGCGTCGTCCGGGCCATCGTCCGTATGCTCGATATCGGTGACGTAACAAACCGAGCGGCCGCCGTATTCCACCCGGTATCCTGTCGCCCCATTGGGATGATTCAGCGCGATCGTGCGAATATGGACGCCGGGCTTCGGGTCCAGGGCGAGGCCGGCTTCGAAATCCCGGAACTCGATCCGCGCGCTGAAAATCTCGAAGGGCACCGGAAATAGCGGCGGCGTCATCATATGGTTGAGCACTTCGTTGAGATCGTATTTCGGCAGCAGATGGCCCGACCAGAAACGAAAAGTGTTGCGCGGATCGTAGAGCGGCACGAAGAACGGGATGCCGGTCACGTGATCGAGATGGGTATGGGAATAGAAGACGTCGGCATCGATCGGGGCCTGTTCCCGCAGCGCCTGACCGAACGGCCGCATCCCGGTTCCGCCGTCGAAGATCAGAATATGATCGCCGCAGCGCATCTCGATGCAGGAGGTGTTTCCGCCATAGCGGATATAATCCGGCCCCGGCGTCGCGACGCTTCCGCGGACACCCCAGAATTGGACTCGAAAGTCCTCGGCCTCAGGCAAACGCTCTCTCCCTTTTTGCGCATTCCGCCCGCGCGCTGGGTTTGATTATCGAGTTTCGCGCGACCCCGTCAAAAGGAAGTGTGATCTTCGTCACACCCGCGGACGTCATACACCTATTTCCGCGGTGGATTCTACACGGCGGGCGTTGTCATGGGCGCCGCGTTCCGACAGTCTGCGCCGCGCCCGGATCCCGGCCCGATAGCCACAACGAGACTGCATGAAATGACCCGCGAGTCCAGTTGGTGGCCCGGGATCGCTTTCGGGGCGGGGCTGGGGATCTTCGCCGCATTCCAGCAGTTCAAGCTGCCCCCGGCCCTGCCGCTGTTGCTCCATCTCTATGACTACGACCGGCTGCTGGCGGGCGG
>JAQCGR010000262.1 GCA_027619995.1 Pseudomonadota bacterium
CGCCGGGGAGATCGACGAAGCGGTCACCCGGGCCGATGAAAGCACCCTGCTTTCGCGCCTGCGGGAAATCCCCGACGATCATGGAACGGTTTTGGTGGTCGGCCATAATCCGACGATCCACAATCTGGCGCGCGCCCTAGCGAAGCGCGGGCCCGATGAGGCGCGCGCCCGCCTCGCCCGCGCCTATGCCCCCGCCACCCTGACTGTGCTGGAATTCGCCGCCGCGACCTGGGACGAGGCCGGCCGGTCGGACGCCGTCCTACGGGCGCTCTATCATCCAAGCGCCGAAACGCCGCACGGGGAAGCGCCGGAATAGGATCGTTGCGGGTCCCCGACCAATCGCCAGGCCTTGGCCGTCCCTCGCCGTTCGAACGGACCGCGACGGCGAAGCCTCACATGGTTCCGGGATAGGCCCCGCCGTCGAGCACCATGTTCTGGCCGGTGATGTAGCTGGCCTGGGCGCTGCACAGATAGGCGCAGGCATCGCCGAATTCCTCGGCCGTCCCGAATCGCTGAGCCGGATTGGCGGTTCGCCGCGCTTCCGTCACCGCTTCCAGCGACAGGTTCTGGGCCTTGGCCGTGGCGACCAGGGTCGAGCGCAGGCGATCGGTGTCGAAAGGCCCGGGCAGGAGATTGTTGATGGTGACGTTATGACGCACCGTCTCGCGCGCCAATCCCGCGATGAAGCCGGTCAGACCGGCCCGCGCGCCGTTCGACAGGCCGAGAATGGGAATAGGCGCCTTGACCGAGGTCGAGGTGATATTGACGACCCGGCCGAAGCCGCGCTCGATCATGCCGTCGACCACCGCCTTGATGAGCAGGATGGGCGTGATCATGTTGGCCTCGACGGCGGCGAGCCAATCCTCGCGCTCCCAGTCCCGGAAATTGCCCGGCGGCGGCCCGCCCGCATTGTTGACCAGGATATCGGGCGTCGGACAGGCCGCGAGCGCGGCCGCCCTGCCCGCATCCGTGGTGATATCGGCCGCGACGGCCGTGACCGTGGCGCCGGTGGCGGCCCGAATCTCCGCCGCCGCTGTCTCGAGCGGACCAGGGGTGCGCGCGACGATCGTCACAACGCAGCCCTCGCGCGCCAATGCCATGGCGCAGCCGCGCCCGAGTCCCTTGCTGGCCGCGCAGACCAGCGCCGCCTTCCCCGCTATGCCGAGATCCATCGCCCTCTCCTCTTTTCTTTCCTGTTCGCCTTCAACTAATCCAGTTCGTTGTCGCGCAGCACTTCGCGGATGAAGGGCACGGTCAGATTCCGCCGCTCGGCGAGCGCCGTCCGGTCGAGTGCCTCGACGATATCCCGCGCCGTCCGGAAGGAGCGCTCGATCCGAAGGACGAGAAACTCTATCGCATCTTCGCCGGGTCGCAGCTGGCGATCGGCGAACATCTTCAGCAGCACGGCCCGCAGCAGGGGATCGTCCGGCTCCTCCAGCCGCACCGCCGGCGCGGCGCGCAGACGCGAGGCCAAGTCGGGCAAATCGATACGCCAGCGCGCGGGCCGCAGGCGACCGGCAACGACAAGATGCCCGCCCCGCTCCGCCAGAACGTTGTAAAGATGGAGCAGCGCCTCTTCGTCGAGCGCGCCGCCGTCGAAGACGGCATCGTCGAGAATCGCTGCCTGAGCCCTGCCCAGCAGGTCGGGCACCGCCTCGGTTGTCAGCATGTCGGGCCGCAGATAGACGGCGGCCGCGCGGCTCTGGAAGACATGACACAGATGGCTCTTGCCGCTGCCGGGCGGGCCGCTTAGCACCAGTGCGGGCGCCGGCCAATCGGGCCAACGGTCGAGCCAGGCGACGGCGGTTTCGTTGGACGGTCCGACCACGAAATCGGCCATGCCACGGGCGGGCCGCGCCTCGAACACGAAGGGAAGCTGCCCCGACTCGTTCACGCCTCGTCCTTGCCGCCCCCGCCGGCGCGGCCGTAGAGCGGACTCTTGAGATATTCCGAGAGCAGGAAGCGCACCAACACGCCGATGGTCGCCGCGAGCGGCACGGCGAGCAGAATGCCGACGAAGCCGAGCAGCGCGCCGCCCGCGAGCAGGGCGAAGATAACCCAGACCGGATGCAGGCCGACCCGATCGCCGACCAGTTTGGGCTGGAGAATATTGCCTTCGACCGCCTGGCCGACGACGAAGATCCCCGCGACGATCGCGATATCCTGCCAGGCATCGAACTGGACTACGGCAAGGCCGACGGATGCGACAAGGCCGAAGGCCGCGCCGACGAAGGGAATGAAGGATATCAACCCGGCCAGAAGGCCGACGATCAACCCGAAATCGAGCCCGGCGATTGAAAGAGCGACGGCATAGAAGCTGCCCAGGATGAGGCAGAGGATGGCCTGGCCGCGCACGAAGCCGGCCAGCATCGTGTCGATCTCCCGCGCGAGGCGGCGCACCGTATCGGCGTGATGGCGGGGCAACCAGCTATCGACCTTGGCGATGATGCGGTCCCAATCGCGCAGCAGGAAGAAGGCGACCAGCGGCGTCACGAAAATAAGGGAAAGCAGATTGAAGAAGGCCAGACCGCCGCTCCAGATCTTGCCGAGCATGCCCGCCGCCCCGCTGACCGTGGCACCCAAGACTTCGCCGAGTTCCTTTTCCAGTTTGGCGATCTGTTCAGGCGGCAGATTGGCGCGCAGGGATTCCATGTAGCCGGTGATCTCGGCCCAGAGCGCGCGGCCGACCTCGGGAAGTTTGGCGAAGAGATCCAGGAGTTGCGACTGGATGAGCGGCAGCAGGAGCAGCAGGACAGCGACCAGGACCAGGAAGAACCCCCCCGAAATGACCGCCGTCGCGAGGGTCCGGGAACAGCCCCAGGATTCCAACCGGTCGGAAGCCGGATCCAGAAAATAGGCGATCGCCATGCCCATGACGAAAGGCAGCAGTATCGATCGCAGCAGATAGACCATCACCACCAGGACGGTGAGGACGACCGCCCAATACAAAACTTGCCGGCCCGCGCTCATCGGATGTCCTCCACGCTCTGGGTCCGGACGGCCCATTGATAGAGATAGGCGATGCCGGACAGCACCGTGGTCGCGGCGACGATGCCGCACAGCACGTCGATCAGATTCTCATCCGCCAGGCCATAACCGAGAGACGCCAGCATGAGGGCGGCGAGAACGATCTGGAACAGGGTATTGGCCTTGCTGATGCGCAGGGGCTCGAAGCGCAGGACCTGACCCATCAGCAAGCCGATCGCTGTGCAGCCGACCAGCAACACGTCGCGCGCGACGACCAGGATGACGAGCCATGACGGCAGATGTCCCATCACCCCCAGGGTGACATAGACGCCGATCAGCAAGGCCTTGTCGGCGAAGGGGTCGAGGAAACGCCCCAATTCGGTCTTCTGATGAAACCGCTTGGCAATAAAACCGTCGACAGCATCCGAGGCGCCGGCCGCCACGAACAGCCAGAATGCCCAATCGAAGACTCCGCGCGTCATCAACCATATGGCCACCGGGACGGATAACAGCCGCGCAAGGCTTATGAGATTTGGCAGGTTCAAGGCCGCGCCGCTACTCGGACAGCGTCGGCGCAGGTGCAGGCTCGGGGGCCGGCCCAGTGGTCGATTCGGGTGGTGCTGCCGGCTCCTGTACGGCGGCGGGCACCGGTACCGGCACCGCCGAACCGCTGAAGAGCGACAGCCGCCAATCGGGACCGTCCCGGTACAGGTTCAACTGCTGCTGCTCCAGCGCCAGGGCCAGGCGCTGCTCGTCGCCCGCAAAATGCAGATCGACCACGGCCCGCTCCCGCGCGAGATAGCGCAGATCGGTCCGTTGGACGATGGGGATCGCGGCAAGCCCGTCTCGGATGGCAAGCCATTCGGCGAAGCTGGCGATATCCACCGTCGCCGTGATCCGCGCCATCATACCTAAATTGACCATGTTCGCGCGCTTCCACGGATCCTGGATGCGGTCGGCCACGCCCTGCACGGCGCGGGCGAGCAAAGCCGTCTCGTCCTCCCCCTCGCGAGCGCTGTATTGAAGAATTGACGTCTGTTCGCCCGTGCCACCGTCGAAACGGTTGATTGTGATCTGGACGGCAGAGGCTTCGCCAGGGCCGCTCATCCGCGCCTGTACGACCACGGCGCCGCCGGCATTGTAACGCGCGGCCAGGGCATCCAGCCGCTGGCGATCCCCGCCCACCGCCTGCGCGGCGTCGATGGCGGCGATATCGTCGAGTTCTCCGCGCGGCACGACCAGGGGCACGAGACCGTCGTCGCGCGGCGCCGTCATCCAGGCATCTCGCCAGGGATTCGGATCATCCCACAACCGCGACGCCTCGCCCGCGCGATAGACCGGTAGGACGAGGCGTGGTCGGCTGACCGTCTCCGCGAAGGAAAGGCCAGCATTGCGCAGAAGATCGCGCACGGGTTCGGCGTGGAAGCGATAGGCCAAGGTCGCAATATAGCGCACGCCGGAGGTCTTCTCCGAGGCGATATCGAAATCGCGGATCAGGGCATCGATCGCCGCCCCATCCAGATTCGGCGGCGGTCCGGCATCTTCGGGGACGAGACGTGCCATCAGTTTACGGAAGGCGAGAACCCGCCCTTCGTCCAGGGCCTGGGCGCGAGCCGCGGCCGCATTGGCCGCCGTGCGGTCGACCACAATGCCTTCCACGGTAAAGGCATTTGTCGCCGTGGACTGCGCCAGCCCCGCCCGCGGGCCGGTAAGCCCGATGAGGACCAGCGCCACGGCCCAAGGAATTAGGCTTGCGGCGCGGCTGCGGAGCATTGCAATGCTATCCCGATCCAGTATCTTCGCCGCCCGAGGCGACGTGCGGACGTTATAACCCCTCAGCCATGGGCGAGAAAGCCATATCCCACGACCAGACAGGCCCGAAGGGGCCGGCGACCTACCGAGACGCGGGTGTCGATATCGATGCCGGCGCGGCTCTCGTCGACGCCATCAAACCCATGGTTGCGCGCACCATGCGCGCCGGCATGGTCGGCGGAATCGGCGGTTTCGGCGGGTTGTTCGGCCCC
>JAQCGR010000263.1 GCA_027619995.1 Pseudomonadota bacterium
CCTCGGCGCCGGCCTAGGGCCGAGCAGGGATCGTGGCGCGACTCCCCAAAACCGGCGGATTCCTTGACTCGCCATCTTCGCCTGCTAGTGTGCGACGCGAAAGCCGGAAGCCGCGCAGGGGGCCCTGTGCGGCGCTCTCCGAACGGACGGCCTTGGCGAAAAAACTCTTTATCAAGACCTATGGTTGCCAGATGAACGTCTACGACTCCGCCCGTATGGCGGAGGCGCTGGCGCCGCTCGGCTATGACATGGTCGATGAGCCGGCCGGGGCTGACATGGTCATCCTCAACACCTGCCATATCCGCGAGAAGGCGAGCGAAAAGGTCTTTTCCGAACTCGGTCGGCTGCGCGACCTGCGGGACGAACGCGCGCCCGGCGCCGGGCCGATGCTGATCGGCGTGGCCGGTTGCGTGGCCCAGGCGGAGGGCGAGGAGATCCTGCGCCGCGCGCCGCAGGTCGATCTGGTCTTCGGGCCGCAGACCTATCACCGGCTGCCCGAGCTGGTTGCCCGCGCGGCCCGGGGCGAGCGCGCCCTGGACACGGATTTCCCGGCCGAGGACAAGTTCGACGCCCTGCCCGCCCGGCCGCGCAAATCGCCTGCCACCGCCTTTCTGACCATCCAGGAAGGCTGCGACAAGTTCTGCACCTTCTGCGTCGTGCCCTATACCCGCGGCGCGGAATTCTCGCGCCCGGTCGAAAACGTGCTGGACGAGGCCCGGGCCCTGGCCGGGGGCGGCGCGCGCGAGATCACCCTCCTGGGCCAGAACGTGAATGCCTATCACGGGCGCGGCGCCGGGGGAGACGCGGCGGCCGAAGAAGGCCTCGGCGGGTTGATCCGGCGGCTCGCATGCGTCGAGGGCGTCGAGCGGATCCGCTACACGACCTCCCATCCGCGCGATGTCGACGAGGCGCTGATCGCGACCCATCGCGATGTGGCGGAATTGATGCCCTTCCTGCATCTGCCCGTGCAGTCTGGCGCGGACCGGATCCTGGCCGCGATGAACCGCCGGCACACGGCCGACGACTATCGCCGGGTGGTCGACCGCCTGCGCGCGGCGCGGCCCGACCTCGCCCTGTCCTCGGATTTCATCGTCGGCTATCCGGGCGAGACCGAGGCCGAGTTCGAGGCGACTTTGCGCCTGGCCGAGGAGATCGGCTACGCCCAGGCCTATTCCTTCAAATACAGCCCGCGGCCCGGCACCCCGGCGGCCAATTCGAGCGAACAGGTCGCCGAGCCCGTCAAGGCCGAGCGCCTGGCCCGGCTTCAGGATTCGCTGAACCGGATGCAATCGGCATTCAATGAAGCCTCGATCGGTCAGGAAATGCCGGTGCTGTTCGAGCGGCGGGGCCGCCGGCCCGGCCAGTTCATCGGGCGCAGCCCGTTCATGCAATCGGTCCATGTCGAAGGCGCCGGCGATCTGCTCGGCCAGACCCTGCCCATCCGCATTGCGGCCAGCCATCCCAACAGCCTGACGGGCGAGCCGGTCGCGGCCCTGGCGGCAACGGTGCGGTCTCCGGGCCGCGCGGGGTTGCAGGCGTGACGACGGCGCCGTCGGCGAACGGCGTCCAGATTCGGCTCGAGTTCGAAGACAACCGGTTGCTGCCCGCGCTGTTCGGCGAACATGACTGCCATCTCGCCCGGATCGAGCAGCGTCTGGGCGTGGCGCTCGTGCCGCGCGGCAATCTGGTTGCGATCGAGGGGCCGGAGGATGCGGCCGATCGGGCGCGCGACGCCTTGCTGCGGCTCTATCGCCGGCTCGAGGACGGCCAGGCCATCGATATGGGCGAGGTCGACGGCGCGCTGCGTTTCGCCGCCGTGGCGGATCGTAGCCCGGATGCCGGCACGGCGGCGCCGGCCGGTTCGGCCGCGGGACTGGCCGAGGTCACGATCGAAACGCGCAAGCGCCGGATCACCGCGCGCTCTCCGACCCAGGCGGGGTATCTCCGTGCCCTGGCGCAACACGAACTCGTCTTCGCGCTCGGCCCGGCGGGTACCGGCAAGACCTATCTGGCTGTCGCCAAGGCGGTATCGCTGATGATGCATGGCGAGATCCAGCGCCTCATCCTCTCGCGCCCGGCGGTCGAAGCGGGCGAACGGCTGGGCTTCCTGCCCGGCGATCTGCGCGAGAAGGTCGATCCCTATCTGCGCCCGCTCTACGACGCGCTTTACGACATGCTGCCAGCCGAGCAGGTCGCGCGATGGCTGGAGAGCGGCGAGATCGAGATCGCCCCTTTGGCCTTCATGCGGGGGCGCACCCTCGCCAATGGCTTCGTCATCCTGGACGAGGCGCAGAACACCACGGCGATGCAGATGAAGATGTTCCTGACCCGGCTGGGCGAACATTCGCGCATGGTCGTGACCGGGGATATGAGCCAGATCGATCTGCCGCCCGGTCAGCGTTCCGGCCTGGCCGATGCGCTTGAGGTTTCGGCGGGGATCGCCGGGGTGTCGGTGGTGCGCTTCGGTGCCGAGGATGTCGTTCGCCACGGCTTGGTGACCGAACTGGTGAAGGCCTATGACGCGCGCGACCGTCTGCGGGCGGCCGAGAAGCGCGGCGACGACGGCGGCGGACGGTGACCCCGGCGCGCGCCGCCGCCGCGGACCCGGTGCAGGTGATCGATGTCGCGGAACTGGCCGATTGGTCGCGGGCCTTGCCCGCACCGGAGGAGACCGCGCGGCGCGCGGCCGCTTCGGCCCTGGCGGTCGGCATGGCCCCGGCGGGTGCGATCGTGAGCCTGGCGCTGGCCGATGACGAGACCCTGCGCCGACTCAACCGCGAACACCGCGGGATGGACCGGCCGACCAATGTGCTGGCCTTTCCCGATGGCGGTCGCGCCGGCCCCGAAGCGGGCGCGGCCCTGCTGCTGGGCGATGTGGTGGTGGCGTTGGAAACCGCGACGGCCGAGGCCGCGCGCGACGGCCGTCCCGTCGCCGACCATCTTTCCCATCTTGTGGTCCATGGTGTCCTTCATCTGCTCGGCTACGATCACGACGACGACCGCATGGCCGAAGAGATGGAGGCGTTGGAGCGGCGCGCCCTGGAAGCGCTCGGGATCGGCGATCCCTATGCGCCGGTGCCGGGCGCCGAAGAGGGAGTGGGATGAGCGAGGACGGCGACAGTCGATCAGAAGAACGGCGATCAGAAGAACGGCGACCAGAAGATCGGGGACCGGACGAGCGGAACGACGCGAGCGGCGCCGGCCTGCGGCGTCTCTGGCGTCTCTGGCGGCGCGGCCGGATCGATGAGACGGCCCTGCGCGACAGCCTCGAATCCCTCATCGAGGGCTATGACGGGCAGGGTGCCGTCGTCGAGGGGGGCGAGCGCGCGATCCTGCGCAACGTCCTCAAGCTGCATGAACTCACGGTCGACGACGTCATGGTGCCGCGGGCCGATATCGTCGCGATCGAGGCGGCCACCGGCCTCAGCGCTCTGATCGCCGTGATGACCGAAAGGGCGCATTCCCGGATGCCGGTCTATCGCGGCTCGCTCGACGATGTCATCGGCGTCGTCCACATCAAGGATGTCCTGACCTACTGGGACCGGAAGGATGCCTTCGATCTGCATGCGATCGTGCGCGAGGCCCTCTTCGTCGCGCCCTCGATGCGGGTGCTGGACCTGTTGCTGCAGATGCGCCTGTCGCGCGTTCATATGGCCCTGGTGGTCGACGAGTATGGCGGGATCGACGGCCTCGTGACGATCGAGGATCTGGTAGAGGAGATTGTCGGCGAAATCGAGGATGAGCATGAAAAGGCCGAAGGCCCGCGCCTCTTCCCGCGGCCCGACGGCACGGTGATCGCCGATGCCCGCGCCGAGCTGGAGGAGTTCGAGGCCCTCGCCGGAACCCGTTTCACCGAGGACGAGCGCGAGGAGAGCGACACGCTCGGCGGCTTGGTTGTTTCCCTCGCCGGGCGGGTGCCGGACCGGGGCGAGTTGATCGCCCATCCGAGCGGCCTGGAATTCGAAGTTCTGGAGGCCGATCCGCGGCGCATCCGCCGCCTGCGGGTGCGCAACGTCTTTCCCGCCGAGCAGGCCTAATCCAATGCCGCCGGCCCCGATGCGGCTGGGCCTTGCGTCGCCGGCGCGCTGGCCGGGCAGCCTCGCGGGCCTGACCGGCTGGCGGCGGGCGCTGGCGGCCATGATCGTCGGCGCGGTCGGGGTGCTCGCCTTCGCTCCGCTCGACATCACTCTCGCCCTTGTTCCGTCCCTGGTCGGCCTGCTCTGGCTGCTCGACGGCTGCGCGCCGGGCCGGTCCGGGCTGGCCCGGGCCTTCGGCATCGGCTGGTGGTTCGGCCTCGGCCATTTCGCCGCCGCCTTCTACTGGATCACCGAGGCCCTTCTCGTGGACGCCGAACGCTTCGGCTGGTTGGTGCCGATCGCGGTGCCGGGCATCGCCGCCGGGCTTGGCATCCTCACCGGCCTGCTCGCCGGGGCGCTGCACCTGTCGGGCCTGCGCTGCGCGGCGCGGATTCTCGCCTTCGCGGCGCTCTGGGCCCTCGGCGAATGGCTGCGCAGCACCTTGTTGGGCGGCTTTCCCTGGAACCTGCTCGGCACGGCCTGGGGCTGGTCCCTGGCGATGCAGCAGACGGTCTCGCTCTTCGGCGTTCTGGGCCTCGGCCTGGTCACCGCTTTTGCCGCCGCGTCGCCGGCCCTTCTTGCGCCGGCGCCGTCGCGCTGCGCCGAGGCCGGCTGGCGGCGCGGCGGTATTCTCGTCGCGGCCGCGCTCCTGTTGGGGACGCTGTGGATCTGGGGCGCGTTGCGCCTCGGCGGATTGCCGGCGCCGGGCGAGGCAGGCGATTCAGTGCCGGGCGTCCAGCTTCGTCTCGTCCAGGCAAGCATCCCGCAAAGTTTGAAATGGCTGCCCGAGACCCGGCGGCGGAATTTCGAGCGCCATCTGTCGATGTCCCTGGTCCAGGGCCATGACGAGGCCAGCCATATCGTCTGGCCCGAAACCGCCGCCCAGTTCCTG
>JAQCGR010000264.1 GCA_027619995.1 Pseudomonadota bacterium
TATTCTAGAGCGTCAGGAAGGCACGGCATGACCACCAAGAAGAAAATAGACGCCGACCTCGTGCGCGAAATGGCCGCGCTGCTTGAGGAAACCGGCCTCGTCGAGATCGAGTACGAGGACGAGGATTTCAAGGTCCGCGTGGCGCGCGGCGTGGTATCCGGCCCAGCGACGTCCGTGGCCCCAGTCGCCATGGCGGTGCCTCTGGCGGCCGAGGACAGCCGGCCCGCCGCCGATCCTGGCGCTGTCACCTCGCCCATGGTCGGCACCGTCTTCATGTCGCCTGAGCCGGGGGCCGAACCCTTTGTGCGCGCGGGCGATATGGTAACGGAAGGCGATACGCTGCTGCTGCTCGAGGCGATGAAAACCTTCAACGAAGTGCGCGCGCCCCGGTCGGGCAAGATCGCGCGAATCCTGGTCGCAGACGGTACGCCGGTCGAGTACGGTGAAACCTTGCTGATCCTGCAATAGAAGCCGGACGGCAACGGGAAACGCGATGTTTGAAAAGGTCCTGATCGCCAACCGGGGGGAGATCGCCCTTCGTATCCATCGCGCCTGCCGCGAGATGGGCATTTCGACGGTGGCTATCCATTCGACCGCCGATGCCGACGCGATGCATGTCCGCCTGGCCGACGAGAGTGTCTGCGTCGGTCCGCCGCCAGCCAGGCAGAGCTATCTCAACATACCGGCGATCATTTCGGCGGCCAGCATCGCAGGGGCCGACGCGATTCATCCCGGCTACGGCTTCCTGTCCGAAAACCAGCGCTTCGCCGAGATCGTCGAGGCCCATGACATTGCCTTCATCGGCCCCTCGCCCGCGCATATCGCCATGATGGGCGACAAGGTCGAGGCCAAGCGCACGATGATCCGCCATGGCGTGCCCGTGGTGCCGGGTTCCGACGGCGCCGTGGCCAGCCCGGAGGAAGCCATCGCCGCCGCCGAGATCACCGGTTATCCGCTGTTGATCAAGGCGTCCTCGGGCGGCGGCGGACGCGGTATCAAGCGCGCCGACAACCAAGCCGAACTTCTGCGCCAACTGCCCATCGCGCGCAGCGAGGCGAAGGCGAATTTCGGCAATGACGAAGTCTATCTCGAACGTTTCCTCGTCTACCCGCGCCATATCGAGATGCAGATCCTGGCCGATTCCCACGGCAATGTCGTCCATCTGGGCGAGCGCGATTGTTCGCTTCAGCGCAAGTCCCAGAAGATTCTGGAAGAAGCGCCGAGCCCGGCCCTGAATCAGGCCGAGCGCGAAGGCCTGGGCAAGGTCGTGTGCGACGCGGTCCGGGCGATCGGCTACCGCAATGCCGGCACGCTCGAATTCCTCTACGAGGACGGCAAGTTCTATTTCATGGAGATGAACACCCGTCTCCAAGTCGAGCATCCGGTGACCGAGATGATCACAGGCATCGATCTGGTGCGCGAGCAAATCCGCATCGCCAACGGCGCGCCGCTGGGTTACGGCCAGGACGATATCGAGTTTCGGGGCCATGCGATCGAATGCCGCCTGAATGCGGAAAACCCCGACACCTTCGTGCCCTCGCCCGGGTTGGTGACGGAATTTCATGCGGCGGGCGGGTTGGATGTGCGCGTCGATTCCGCGCTCTATGCCGGCTATACGGTGCCGCCCCATTACGACAGCCTGGTGGCCAAGCTGATCGCGCATGGCCGCAACCGCAACGAATGCATTCTCCGGCTGCGCAGGGCATTGGAGGAATGCGTTATCCAGGGTATCGAAACGACGATCCCGCTCCACCTCCGCCTGACCGCCGAGCCGGAGTTCATCGACGGGCAGTACGACATTCATTGGCTGGAGCGCTGGCTCGGCCTCAAGAAGTGATCGGGGGCCGGCATGAGCGCGGACCTGACCCCGGAACTTCTGCTGCAAGCCTATTCCGTCGGCATTTTCCCGATGGCGGAGAACCGGGACGACGAGACGCTCTATTGGATCGACCCGGAGGCACGCGGAGTCATCCCGCTCGATGCTTTTCACGTCCCGCGCCGCCTGCTCCGAACCCTGCGCCACGCGCCGTTCGAAATCCATGTCGACACTGCCTTCGCCGAGGTCATGGACGGCTGCGCGGCATCGACGCGGCACCGGCCCAATACTTGGATCAATAACGAGATTTTTGATCTGTACACGACCCTGCACGAGATGGGACGCGCCCATAGCGTCGAGGTCTGGCACGAGGGCAAGCTCGCGGGCGGGCTATACGGCGTGTCCCTCGGCGCGGCCTTCTTCGGCGAAAGCATGTTCACTCGCGTGCGCGACGCCAGCAAAGTGGCCCTGGTCCATCTCGTCGCGCGCCTGGCGATCGGCGGCTTCACCCTGCTCGACACCCAGTTCCTGACCGATCATCTGGAACGCTTCGGCGCGACCGAGATCCCGCGCGAGAGATACCGCGCGCTGCTCGCCATCGCCCTGCAACGGCAGGGGCATTTCTATTCGGAGTTGGACGACGCCGACTTCTCGGCCTTTTTGCAGTCGACCAGACGCAAGTCGTAGACCGGATCCTCGAGCGCCGAGAGAGCCGGGCTGGAGGCGAACATCCAACCGGTGAAAACGCGAGCACCGCCCTCGTCGGGGCGCAATTCGTCGATTTCGAGGAAGGCCGCGCTTTCGGGCGTGTCCTCCGGCGGCCGCTTGCGGCAGGCCCGGGGCAGGATCAAGAGTTGATCGAAGCTGGAAATCTCACCCACCGGCGCCTCGATGGTCGATATGCGCGCGGTAATCTTGTCCAGAGCCTGAAGGACGGCAAGGTCGCCCTCGATCCAGGTCTCGGCCCCGGCGGGCGCCGTTGCGAGCGCCAGGAATGCCGCGATCAGGGCGGCGGAACGGCGCGGCGGCAAGCTTCGAATCCGACTCATAATGGGGATCCTAACCCGCGGTCGTGGCAAAATCGGGGGATATCGCTCATGCCGGTTTGCGGGCATGGAAGCGCAGCCTGACATAATCGACCTGCCAGACCCCATCCTCGTCCTGCAGGTCCGGGCGCAAGGCCTCGGCCACCTCGTCCAGCAGCGCGCCCACCGTTTCGGGCGGCACCGCCGAAAGGAAGCTATCGCCGAAGGTCTCCAGCCAGGCCCGCACATCGCCCGGCTGCGGCGTCGGGCGCGGTATCAGGGCGATCGAATCGACCCGGAAGCCAGCTGCCTCCAGCTTCGCGCGATACTCCTTGTCGCTGGGAAAATACCAAGGGTTGAGCGGCGCCGCATCGACGCCGCGGCGCGCCAGGGCGGCGGTCAGCGCAGCGACGACAAGTCCGACATTGCCGAACCCGCCCATCTCGGCCACGAAGCGCCCGCCCGGCCGCAGGGCCCGCCAGACACCGGCAATGACGGCATCGGCATCGGGCATCCAATGCAGGGCGGCGTTCGAGAGCACGCCGTCGAAGGCCGCGTCGAAGGTCAGGGCCTGGCCGTCCATCACCCGCGCATCCAGGCCCCTCGCCCGGGCCGCGGCGATCTGTTCGGCGCTGGCATCGACCGCGACGACCTTGGCCCCCATCTCGATCAGGCGAATGGTCAGGGCGCCGTCGCCGCAGCCGAGATCGAGGATGTCCTCGCCGGCTTGCGGCTTCAACAGGTCGAGCAGCGGCGCGCCGAGCGCGGCGACGAAGCCGGCATTGCGTTGGTAGCGACCGGGATCCCAATGTTGCGCGCGCCGCCCGGGGGCCGGCGCGGCGGGCGCAGCCTTCTCCGCCATCGGGCCTAGTCCTCGGACAGCAGGAAGATGGCCTTGCCGAGCAGTTCTTCGATGGAGACCACGCCCTTGGTCCGCGTGATCTCACCGCCCGGGGCGAGCTTGGTCTCGTCATGACCCGGGTCGAGCTTGATGTATTTGTTGCCTATCAGGCCCTCGCCCGTCACCTCGGCGAAGGTGTCGATGGGCAGCCTGATCTCGGGCGTGACGCTCATGCTCACGACGACTTCATAGGTTTCGAAATCGATTGCCCGATCGGTCACCGTGCCGATCTTGACGCCGCCGATACGCACATCCGCACCCGTCGAGAGCCCATCGATGCTGGAGAACCGCGCCTTGAGTTCGTAGCCTTCGACCGGACGCAAATTCGCGCTGTCATAGGCATATGCCAGGAAGGTTCCGGCAACCAGGATGACCACCGCGCCCATGATCGTCTCGACGAGACTGCGCCCTTTCATCGACCCGCTCCCTTTCCGCGTCGGCTATTCAAAGCCAGCACCATTTTTCGCGTCGCGCTCCGCCTTGCGCTTTTCGGCGCCCGTGACGATACGCTCGACAATGTTTTCCAGGATGACCGAATCCTGCGTGAACTCGATCCGATCACCGGGCTCGAGCATTTCATATGAGCCACCGGGATCGAGCTTGATGTACTTGCCGGCGAAGACCCCATCGCTCAACACCATCGCGGTCGTGTCCATGGGCAGTTGGATATCCGCCCGAATCGTCATGTCGAGATAGGCCAGGTTGTTCTCCGGGTCGAGACGCTGGCCCGCGACCGTGCCGATGGGCACACCCAACAGGCGGACTTCCGCCCCCGTCGTGATGCCATCGACACGCGTAAACCGCGCGATGATGGAATAGCCCTCGCTCGACGACGGCGGCACCAGATAGGCCCATAGGAAGAACACGCCGAGGGCCGTCAGCACGACGGCGCCGGTCAAGATATGGACGATTTCCTGACTCGATTGTTTCATCGGTCTCGGGCCCGGCCCATTCGCCGCCCTCAGGACGGGCGCCAGGGCTCGTAGTCGCCGGTCGCCCTGGCCCGCGCGCCGCCTTCCAACTCATGCCCGGGCGGCCGATAGGCCAGATTCGTGCCGGTCATGTTCGGTATATGCTCGCGCTCCCAGGGATAGCGCTTACGGGGCTCGGCGGAGGGCACCACATCCGTCGAGTGGTGCAGCCAGCCATGCCAATCGGGCGGCACCCGCGAAGCCTCGACCTGGCCGTCATAGACCACCCAACGGCGGGCGCGGCGGCCATTGGC
>JAQCGR010000265.1 GCA_027619995.1 Pseudomonadota bacterium
CGCTCAGCGCGCCCTCGCCAAAAGCCGCCGCGACCGCCAGGTCGTCGCGCGGGGCGATCGTGGCCTTGGCGCGCAGCCGGTACATGGTCAGGCGGCGGATCAGATCGTCGCGCCGCGCGGCTTCGCAATCCACCAACAGGGTCTCGCCGGCCTGAGCCCCCATCTCGGCCATGATGAATTCGTGCAGGAACTTGCCCTGGGGGGTCAGTAGGGCGGCGTAGATCGCCCGGTCGGGGCCGATCCGCGTCACGTCGTTGGTGATGATTCCCTGCAAAAAATTGTGGGCGTCGGGCCCCTCGATTCCGATCAGGGCACGGTCGGGCAGAATGGTGTATCGGCCGGTCATGGTTGCGCGGTCATCCTTGTCTCTTGCTTTCGCACGTTTCGCGCTAGGTACATGTATCGCCAAGGTGTGCAGCCCGGAGGCCCCTGGCAAGGGGTCGCCGTGCTGGTGCATGACATGTCCTTTCCCGTATAAGCTCGCGCCATGCACGTCACATTGATCGACGATTCGATTCCCTTCGATCCTCGCAGCCCGGACACCGTCCCCCTGGGCGGCGTCGAGAAGGCGTTTCTGTCCCTCGCCCAGGCCTTCTCCGCGCGCGGCCATAAGGTGCAGGTCTTCAACCGCGCGCAATCGCGGGTCGAGGCCGATGGCGCCGTCTGGGAGGGGTGGGACGCCGCGCGGCCGGAGCGCAGCGATGTCGTGATCGCCCATCGCCGTCCCTCGCTTCTCGATCAGGTGCCCGAGGCGCGCATCAAGATGCTCTGGGTGCCCGGCACGGGCGGCTATCTGGAAAAAGAACGCAACCGCAGCCGTCTGCTTCTGCACAAGCCGATCACGGTATTTTCGTCGCGCGCCGCGATCGAGGGCTGGGACAACGAATTCAGGATACGGCTCGGCCTGATCGCGCCCGGCGTGCGCGATGTCTTTTGCAAGGGGCCGAACGTCGACCCGATCGACCCGCCACGCGCGGTGGTGACGGCCCATCCGCTGCATGGCCTGTCCTGGTTGGTCCGCCTCTGGCGGGCCAAGATCCGGCCGGTCGTGCCCAGGGCGGAACTGCATATCTATTCCGGCGCCCTCTACAAGGGTATTGCGGGAGAGCCGGTGGCCCCGGCCTTCGGCGATGTGCTGCGCACGGTCCAGGCGGCCGACGAGGAGGGTGTGATCGTCCAGCGGCCCCTGGACGACCTTGCCATGGCCGGAGTCTACCGCTCGGCCCGGGTCCATCTTCATCCGGGTATGCGTGACGAAATCTATTGCTATACACTATCTGAATCTCAGGCATGCGGGTTGCCGGCGGTCGCCCGCCCCAGGGGAGGCGTCAGGAGTCTGGTTGTGGATGACACCAGTGGATTGCTGGCGGATGAGGATGATGCCTTCGCCATTGCGGCGCTTCGCATCCTCAACGACCAGAAGACCTTCGACCGGCTGGCATTGGGTGCGCGGTCGCTCCAGCGCGATCGAGATTGGGATGGTGTGGCTTCGGAATTCGAAGCGCTCTGGGCATGAGAATTCTGTTCATTACCGCCTCCCGGATAGGCGACGCCGTCCTTTCTAGCGGGCTGCTGGGCCAGATGGTCGAGCGCTATCCCGATGCGAGGATCACCGTGGCTTGTGGGCCCGCCGCCGCACCTCTGTTCGAGGCGGTGCCCAATCTCGAATGGGTGATTGCCCTCGAAAAGCGCTCCTTCGGGCGCCATTGGCAGCATCTTTGGCGGGAATGTTTTCCGTATCGCTGGCAGGCCGTGATCGATCTGCGCAGCTCTGCCGTGCCCTATTTCCTCTTTGCGCGCGAACGCTTCTCGAAGCGCAAGAATGTCGATGGCATGCATGTCGTCGAGCAGATGGGGAAGGTCATGAGGCTCGACCAACCGCCGGCGCCACGCCTCTGGACCGCGCCCGAACATTGGCAGGCGGCGGAGCTTTGGTTGCCGCCGGGCGGACCTGTTCTCGCCGTCGCGCCGGTCGCCAATTGGCGCGGCAAGCAATGGCGGGCCGCCCGCTTCGTCGAATTGATCCGCCGCCTCACCGCGGCCGACGGCATTCTGCCCGGTGCCAGGGTCGCGGTGTTCGGCTCGGCCGAGGACCGTCTCCAGGCCCAGGCGGTGATCGCCTCCATTCCCGCGGGTTTGCGCATCGACCTTGTCGGCGGGCCGGATCTGCTGACCGCGCTGGCCTGCCTGCGCCGGTGCGCCTTCTTCGTCGGCAACGATTCGGGGACCATGCATCTGGCCGCCGCGGCAGGTATCCCGACCCTCGGCCTGTTCGGGCCCAGCAAGGACGAGGTCTATCGTCCCTGGGGCGCCCGGGCGGCAGTTGCCCGGACGGCGCTCACCTATGACGAACTGGTGGGCGGGCCGGGCTACGACCACAAGACCACGGGAACACTCATGGATTCCCTGAGCGTCGATGCCGCCGAGATCGCGGCGCGCGAACTCTGGCGGCGTTGCCAGGACGAGGCGGCCTGAGCGTGGGGGTGGCCGGCGCCCCCCGGCTTTCCGCCCTCGTTGTGGCCCATGACGAGGAAGCGCAACTTGCCGATTGCCTCGCGGCCCTGGAATTCGCCGACGAGATTGTCGTCGTTCTCGACCGCTGCACCGACCGTTCGCGCGAGATCGCCGCGCGCTTCACGGATCGCCTTGTCGAAGGCGCCTGGGAGATCGAGGGTCCGCGCCGCCATGCCGGCATCGATATCTGCGAAGGCGACTGGATTCTCGAGGTCGATGCCGACGAGCGCGCTTCGCCGGAACTGGGCGCGGAGATTCGTGCGACCATCGCGACGGCCGCGCCGGGTTATTTCCTGGTGCCGATCGACAATTATGTCGGCGACCGGTTGGTGCGCCACGGTTGGGGCGGGTCCTGGGGCACCAGCGCGGCGCCGCGCCTGTTCTCTCGCGGGGCGAAACGCTGGAGCGATCAGCGTGTCCATCCCAAGGTCCATCTCCAGGGCCCCAAGCGCCGCCTGACCAAGGCGCTGCGCCACCATGTCGACCGGGATATTTCGGACATGATCCTGCGCTTCGATCGCTACACCACGGCGCGGGCGGACGATCTGCGCGCCCGGGGCGAGTTCGGCTCTCTCGCCGGCAATCTGCGGCGCGTCTTCTCGCGTTTCTTCAAATGCTATGTCCGGCGCAAGGGCTATCGCGAGGGCGGCTACGGCCTGTTGATCGCCATTTTCGCCGCGCTTTATCCTCTGGTCTCCCATCTCAAGGCCAAGCTGGAGCCGACCGGGACGAAAGCCCGATGACCCGTCTGCTTCAAGCCATGGCCGGTGCGCATCTGGGGGGCGCCGAGGCCTTTTTCGAACGGCTGGCCCCGGCCCTGGATCGGGCGGGGGTCGACCAGTGCGTCGTCATCCGCCGCGACGCCGGCCGCGCGGGACGCCTGCGCGACGCGGGGATCGAGCCGATCCAGCTCAGCTTCGGCGGGCGGCTCGACTTCGCCACCTCCCGCGCCATGCGGCGCGAGATCAATGCCTTCGATCCCGATATCGTCTTGGGCTGGATGAGCCGGGGCGCGCGCTTCTGCCCGCGCGGCAGGCATGTCCTGGCGGCGCGCCTGGGCGGTTACTACGACCTTAAATATTTCCGTCATTGCGATCACCTGGTCGGCAATACCCAGGACATCGCCGACTATCTCGTGAAAGCGGGTTGGCCGGCCGCGCGCACCCATTACCTGCCGAATTTCGTCGAGGCCGCGCCCGCGCCCGCCATCGACCGCGCCAGCTTCGACACGCCCGCCGATGCGCCCCTGCTGTTGGCTTTGGGCCGTCTTCACGTCAACAAGGCCTTCGATACCTTGATCGCGGCCCTGGTGGCGCTGCCCACCGCCTGGCTGTGGATCGCGGGCGAGGGGCCGTTGCGCGCCGAACTCGGAGCCCAGGCGCGGGTTCTCGGCGTCTATAGCCGCCTGCGCTTCCTGGGCTGGCGCCACGACATGCCGGCCCTGCTCGCCGCCGCCGATATCCTCGTCTGTTCCTCGCGGCACGAACCCTTGGGCAATGTCGTCATCGAAGGCTGGGCGCATGGCCGCCCGGTCGTCGCCACGCGCAGCGCCGGCCCGGCCTCCCTGATCGCGGACGGGGTCAGCGGCTTGCTCGCCGATATCGACGATGCTCCCGCCCTTGCTGCCGCTTTGGCGCGGGTCATCGATTCGGCGGACCTGCGCGCCGACCTGGTCGACGGCGGGCGCGCCGCCTATGAGGCGGATTTTACCGAAGCGGCGGTCGTTGCCCGCTATCTCGACTTCTTCGAACGGATTCGCGCCTGATGTGCGGCATCGTCGGATTGATGAGCCTGGATGGCAGCGCGCCGCCGGCCGATTTGATCGACCTCATGGCCGAATCGATCGCCCATCGCGGCCCCGATGGGCGCGGCGACTATCGCCAGGGCGATCTGGCGATGGCCCAGATGCGCCTCGCCATCATCGATCTCGCGACCGGCGATCAGCCGCTCTACGAGCCGCGCGGCGCCGCCCTCGTGGCCAATGGCGAGATCTACAACTACGTCGAAATGCGCCAGGATATGCCGGATGTCGCCTTCGCCACGGCCAGCGATTGCGAACCGCCCCTCCACCTGTTCCGGCGCGAAGGCCTGGCGTTCCTCGACCGGCTGCGCGGCATGTACACGATCGCCCTGCACGACCCCACCGAGGGCCGCCTGGTGCTGGCCCGCGATCCCTTCGGCATCAAGCCGCTCTATCTGCTGCGGACCGAACGATTCTTCGCCTTCGCTTCCGAACCCCGCGCCTTTCTCGCCGCCGGGTTGGTCGAACCGACGGTCGCGCCGAAAGCGCGCGACGAATTGCTCCAGCTTCAGTTCACGACCGGCGAGCAGACGCCCTTCGCGGGCATCACGCGCCTGCGCCCGGGCGAAGCGCTGGTCGTCTCCCAGGGCCGGGTGGTGGAGCGCAGGGTCCGCCAGGCCATGC
>JAQCGR010000266.1 GCA_027619995.1 Pseudomonadota bacterium
CAGCCGGTCCATCGGCCGCCCGGCGGCCAGATCGGCCAGGGTTTCGGCGATGGCGCGTTCCTGATCCTCGGTCTCCGGGAAGGGAAAGCGCGCGGCGAATTCGTCCAACAGCCCGCTGGGCGGCTGGGCGATGGGGGCGGAGCGCAGATGGCGGGCGGCGGCGACCTTGATGAGGTCATGGGCGATGGCAAGGATGCGTTCCTTGACCCTCGCCTTGCGGGCCTGCCAGCCGGCGCCGCCCAGGCGGTCGAGTTGGACCCCCGAATCTTCCGATCCGAAGCGCGACAGCACTTCGATATTCTCGACCGGCACGAACAACTTGTCGTCGCCGCCGTAATGCAGACGCACGCAATCATGTGGCGCGCCGCCGATTTCCAGGGTTTCCAGGCCCATATAGCGGCCGATACCGTGATCGACATGGACCACGAGATCGCCGGTCGCCAGGGTCGAGAGTTCGGTGATGAAGTCTTCGGCCTTGCGGCGCTTGCGGGTCGCCCGCGCGAGGCGATCGCCCAGGATGTCCTGCTCGGTCAGGACATAGAGGTTTCCTGTCTCGAAGCCGGTTTCCAGTTCCAGAACCGCGGCCGCTGCCAGATTTGGCGCCAGGGCCTTAGTTTCTTCCCAGCCCTCTGCCGCGGCCAGGTCCTTGAGGCCGTGTTCGGCCAGGACATGCATCACCCGGTCCCGGCTGCCCGCGCTATAGGCCGCGATCAGGACCCGCCGGCCGGCCTTTCGCGCCCGCTCGATCTCGATAGCGACCGCATCGAAGACATTCGATTCGGCCTTGGCCCGGGCTTCGGCGAAGCCGGCCACCCGCCGGCCGCCCAGTTCGATGGCATCCGCATCGGAATCGGTGGCGGAAAATGGCGAAAAGGCACCGCCCGGCCGGCTCGCCACGATATCCGCCCATTCCCGGGCCGTCAGATAGAGACGCTCCGGCGGCAGGGGGCGATAGACCGCATCGACCGCCTCTTCGTCGCGCCTCCCGGGTTTGCCGGCATCCAGCAGACTGCGCCGGGCCTCGTGATACTCGTCGATCTGTTCGATGCGGGCCTGGGCCGCCTCGCTCGTCTGATGCTCCAGCACGATCGTGGCGCCGGGCAGGAAATCGGGCAGGGTCTGCAGCGAATCGTGGAACAGCGGCAGCCAATGCTCCATCCCGCTCATCCGCCTTCCCTCGGTGACCGAGCGGTAAAGCGGGTCCTCGGCCACGACCGCGCCGAACAGGGCGCGGTAGCCGGTGCGGAATCGGGTGCGCGAGGCGTCATCCAGCAGGAATTCGCTGACCGGGGCCAGGACCAGGGCCTCTTCGCGCCCGGTCGTCCGTTGGGATAAGGGGTCGAAACGTCGGATTTCCTCGATCTCGTCACCGAAAAGATCGATTCGCACCGGCTCCAGAAGGCCCGAGGGAAAGGCATCGGCTATGCCGCCGCGCAGCGCGTATTCGCCATGCTCGCGTACGGTCTCCGCCCGGTGATATCCGTTCGCTTCCAGGAAGGCAGCGAGTTCGTCCAGGTCCAGCCGCATCCCCGGGGCGAGATGGCGCACCGAATCGCGCAGCATGGCGGTCGGGGGCACGCGCTGCAGCACGGCACTGACCGTGGTCAGGACGATGGGTGGCGGTGGCGCCGCGCTCAGCCGCGCGAAGGCGGCCATGCGGCGGCTGACCACGGAAGGATTGGGCGAGGCGCGGTCGTAGGGCAGGCAATCCCAGGCCGGAATATCGACGATTTCGAGCCCTGGGGCGAAAAATGCGATCTCCCCGGCCAGCGCGGCCATGCGCGGCTCGTCCCGCGAGACATGAAGGATCGGCGGGCCTTCGCCGGATGCGGCGGCGGCCAGGGCCATCGCATCGACGCCTTCCGGCGCGCCGCCATAGGTCAGGCGGCGCCCGGGCTTGAACGGCAGGGTCAGCCCGGTCATGCGCCGGCCTTTGGCAGACGGAAGGCGCGCAGGCGGGCCATCACGGGCCCGTCGCATTCGGACGGCACCGCCGTGCCGCCGATCAGCCACGAGAACAGGTCGGGGTCGGAAAATTCCAAAATGCGCTCGAACTCCTCCAACTCCGGGCCGCTCATTGCGTCCAGATGACAATCGGCAAAGCCGCCGATCAGCAAATCCATTTCCCGCGTGCCCCGGTGCCTGCTGCGATAGAGCAGACGTCGACGCCGCGCGTCCGGTATTCCGGACATGCTTTCGATCCCTCGCCAGACGTGGGAGTGTTATGTAGAGCCTTCGCCCGCCGCTGTCAGCTTTCCAGCCCCGGATTTGCACGCAAATGCGCCCCCAGGTCCTGTTTTCCCTTTTTGCGCCTGCCACGAAACTGCCGGGCGTCGGCCCACGCATCGCCCAGGCCCTGGCGCGGGTCGCGGGCGAGCGCGTCGTCGACCTGCTCTGGCATCTGCCGAATGGCGTGGTCGACCGGCGCTATGCTCCGAGCCTGGCCGATGCCGCGGCGGACAGGGTCGCGACCCTGACGGTGACGGTCGAGGCCCATAATCCGCCGCCCCCGGGGCGCGGGCGCATCCCCTACCGGATCACCTGCACGGACGGCACGGGCACCCTCACTCTCGTCTTCTTCCATGCCCAGGGCGATTATCTGGAGAAGGCGCTGCCCGTCGGCGAGCAGAGGGTGGTGAGCGGCCGGGTCGAGCAGTATCAGGGCGCGCTCCAGATGACCCATCCGGACCATATCGTGCCGGTCGCCGAGGCCGAATCGATCATGCGGGTCGAGCCGGTCTATCCCCTGACTGCCGGGCTGACGCCGCGCACCCTGGGCAAGGCAATCCAGGGCGCTCTGGCCCTCGCGCCGGATCTGGATGAATGGATGGACGGCCCGCTCAAGGCCCGCCACAGCTGGCCCGACTGGCGAGCTGCCCTGCTGGCCGCCCATGCCCCGGATGGCCAGGGGGCGCTGCTGCCGACGAGCCCCGAGCGGATGCGGCTCGCCTATGACGAATTGCTGGCCAGTCAATTGGCCCTGCTGCTCGTGCGCGCGCGCCAGCGCCAGATGCCGGGCCGGATCACCAAGGGCGACGGTGCCTTGCGCGCGAAAGTGCTGGCCGCCCTGCCCTTCACCCTCACCGCTTCCCAGAGCAAGGCCATCGTAGAAATCGAAGCCGATATGGCGGGGGAATCGCGCATGCTCCGCCTGCTCCAGGGCGATGTCGGCAGCGGCAAGACCCTGGTCGCCCTGATGGCCATGCTGGTCGCGGTCGAGGCCGGGCGACAGGCCGCCATGATGGCGCCAACTGAAATCCTGGCGCGCCAGCACTATGCGACGATCAAACCCCTGGCCGAGGCCGCCGGGCTCGAGGTCCTGCTGTTGACCGGGCGCGACAAGGGCAAGGCGCGTGCGGCGGCGCTGGAACGGCTGGCGGCGGGCCAGACCGCCCTGGCCGTCGGCACCCATGCCCTGTTCCAGGATGACGTTGCCTTCAAGGATCTGGGCCTCGCCGTGATCGACGAGCAGCACCGCTTCGGCGTCCACCAGCGCCTGACCCTCGCGGGCAAGGGGCGCGGCACCGATATCCTCGTGACCACGGCCACGCCCATCCCGCGCACTCTGATGCTCGCATCCTATGGCGACATGGATTCCTCGCGCCTGACCGAGAAGCCCGCCGGGCGCCTGCCGATCGATACGCGGGTCATGCCGGTCGAGCGCATCGACCAGGTGATCGAGGCCGTGCGCCGGTCGATGGCCAATGGCGGCAAGGTCTATTGGGTCTGCCCCCTGGTCGAGGACTCGGAGGTCAGCGATCTCGCCGCCGCGACCGAACGGCATCGCGCGCTGACGGCTTTGCTGGGCGACCGGGTCGGCCTAGTCCATGGCCGGATGAAGGCCAAGGAAAAGGATGCCGCCATGGCCGCCTTCGCGGGCGACGGCAGCGATCTGCTGGTCGCGACCACGGTGATCGAGGTCGGGGTCGATGTGCCCGCCGCCACGGTCATGGTGATCGAACATGCCGAACGCTTCGGCCTGTCGCAGCTCCACCAGCTTCGCGGCCGGATCGGGCGGGGTAGCGAGAAATCGACCTGCCTGCTGCTCTATGCCGGCCCGCTGGGCCAGACCGCGCGCGCCCGGCTGGAGGTCATGCGCGAGACCGAGGACGGTTTCCGCATCGCCGAGGAGGATCTGCGGTTGCGTGGCGGCGGCGAATTGCTGGGCACGCGCCAGAGCGGGCTGCCCGAGTTCCGCTTGGCCGATCTCGCCGTTCATGCCGACCTGCTCGCCATCGCCCGCGACGATGCGCGTCTGGTGCTGGAGCGCGATGCCGAGCTGGAATCCGACCGCGGCAAGGCCCTGCGCACCCTGCTCTATCTGTTCGAGCGCGATGCCGTGATCCGCTACCTTCGCTCCGGGTAGCGGGGATGGACACTCTTCGCGCGCCGCCACTAGAGTATGGGGTGGTCGCTGCGCCGAGGGGGAAAGCGTGGAGCGTTCTGGGAGTGCCAAGCCCGCGAACTGGATTTCGGCAGTGCTCGGCCGGCCGTTCGAACCGCGGCCGCGCCGCTCGCCCGACGACATTCCCGCCGCGCGCGCCTTCTGGGATCTCTCCCATCTGATCGTCGATCTGCCCGAGCTTGCCCGCTTCGAGGAACGGGTCGTGCTACGCGAGCGCGAAGGCGTCGCGCTAGCCGCGGAAATATATGTCCCCAAGGGCGAAGGGCCCTTCCCCACCCTGCTCTATCTGCATGGCGGCAGTTGGTGCCTGTGGGGCCCGGCCCATCTGCGCCGCCAGGCGATGCTGATGGCGGCGGCGGGCTTCGCCACAATCAATCTCGACTACGGCCTGGCGCCTGAGCTGCCCTATCCCTGGGCCGTGCAGGATACGGTCTTCGCCTGCCGTTGGGCGACCGAACTGTCTGACGTCAGCGCCTTTGGGACGAATTGAGGTAATTGCATAACGGAGGATTTCTGGCTCATCGTA
>JAQCGR010000267.1 GCA_027619995.1 Pseudomonadota bacterium
CTCGCCGGACGGCGCGCGATCTTCGAGGAGGTCTTTGGATGGGAGAGGCCGGCCTGGTATGCGCCCGAGGGCATGGCCGTCGAGGAGGTCATGAGCTTCCGACGCAGCGCCCGCCACGACATCATCGGGGCCGAGGCGATGGCGGTGCGGACGCGGGTCGGGTTGGCGGAGATTTCGGCTTTCGCCAAGTTCGAGATCGCCGGGCCCGACAGCCCGGCCCTTCTCGACCGCCTCTGCGCAAATCGCCTGCCGCGCGAGGGTCGCATCGTGCTGACCCAACTCCTCAACCAAGCCGGGCGGATCGAGGGCGAGGCGACGGTCCTGCGGCAGACGGCCGATCGATTCTATTTCGTCACCGGTGCGCCGTCGGAACTGCGCCTGTGGGATTGGCTGCATGCCAACAAGAAGCCCCGCGAAGCGGTCCAGATCGTCAACCGGTCGCCGGAACTCGGCATCCTATGCCTCGCCGGGCCGCGCTCGCGGGAGGTTCTCGTTGCGGCAACGGATGCCGATCTGTCCAACGCCGCCTTCCCCTGGATGAGCGGGCGGTCCATTCAGGTTGCCGGCGAAGCGGTCCAGGCCTTGCGCGTGTCCTATACCGGGGAACTGGCCTGGGAGATTCATATGCCCATGGCGGCGATGGCGCCGGTCTTCGAGGCATTGTGGAAAGCGGGCGAGCGGCACGGCATCGCCCTGTTCGGCTCGGCCGCGCTCAACAGCCTGCGTATGGAGAAGGCCTATCGCGGCGGCCACGAGTTGAGCCCCGACGCGACTCTGGCGCAGGCGGATATGCTGCGCTTCGCCAAACTCGACAAAGGCGAGTTCCTGGGCCGCGCGGCTGTCCTGTCCGAACAGCAGACGGGTCCCAGAATTCTTCTGGCAAGCCTGGAGGTCGATACGCCGGACGCCGATTGCCTGGGCGGCGAAGCCGTCTATGCCAACGGTGCCGTCGTCGGCAGCGTCACCTCCGGCGCCTATGGCTTCGCCGTCGGGCGCAGCCTGGCCTTGGCCTATCTCCAGGCGGGCCAGGCCGCGCAGGGTACGGAACTGGCCGTTTCACTGCTTGGCGAACGACGTCCCGCGAGGGTGCTGGCCGCGGCGGCCTATGATGCGGAAAATCTGCGGCTGCGTGCCTGAGGCTGCATAGGGACGAGCCGACCGACCCGGATACCATTGTCGGCCGTGTTTCGATGCCCCTGTCTCTGGGGAACTATGCCGGCGTGCCGGCCCTGGCGGTCTGTTGCGGATAGGAGCCGAGCCAGCCCGAGAGTTCGGGCCTATTCATTGGTGAGGACTTCCAGATAGGCGATGAAGTCGTCGATCTGGTCGGGGTCCAGAACGAATTCCGGCATGGGCGTATGGCCGACGCGGATACCCTCGGCAAGGGCCTCGGCCAGATTCTCCGGTGGCCATCGGGTCGCCACGATGCGGAAGGGCGGGGCCTCGGCCAAGGGGCTCGCGCCGTCCAGCGCGACCGCATGGCACCGCGCGCAATTGGCTTCGGCGAAAGCATGTCCGCGTTCGGCATTGCCTTTTTCGGCAGCCTGGGCGGCGAAAGCGCCGCCAGCCATGACGAAGGCCAATGCCAGAATCGTCTGTTTCATGATTTGCGGCCATTCTTTCCCGCGCGGAGCAACGTGACTGTTATGGACTGGCCTTGGGGCAAAGGTCCAACTTCCGGCGCACCGCGACGGGTCGGCTTGACGGCGGCGGCGGCGGCGACAAGACTCCGCGCCTTGAGAAAGTCGGGGTGAGGTTGGGAGTTATTTCATGAATTTCGGTGCGATCTTTGACCTGCCGCTGACCATGTGGCCGGACAAGGAAGCGATCATCTACGGCGATACCCGGCTGACCTACGGCGAACTCGAGCGGCGCACGAACCGTGTCGCGAACGGATTGCGCGCCCTGGGTATCGGCGAAGGCGATCATGTCGCCGTCCTGGTCAAGAACGATCACCGTTTCGTCGAGTGCATCCTGGGTGCCCTGCGCACCGGTGCCTCGGCGACGCCCGCGACGACCCGCGCGCATCTGACGACCCTGGCCCATATCATGGGCGATTCGGGCGCGAAGGTACTGTTCTGTTCGGCCGATTTCGCGGCCGAGGCACCGCGCCTCGCCGCCGAGGTGGAGGGGTTGGATCATGTCTTCGTCATGGACGAGGCGGCGGAGGGCACGCAGCTATACGATCCCTGGCTGGACGGCCAGTCCGACGTGCGCCAGATCGTCGAGAAGCGGCCCGACGATCTGGCCTTCATCTCCTATACCTCCGGCTCGACGGGCAAGCCCAAGGGCGTGCTGCTGACCCATGCCGCCATCGACTGGATGACCCGGAACCTGCGCCGGGCGATGCTCTACGGTCCGGACGACCGCTGCCTGCTGGCGGTGCCGATGTTCCATGCCAACGGCATGTACGCTGCCCTTTTCTCGATGCTGGAATGCGGCGGCTCCATCGTGTTGCTGCACGATGTCGATCCCGCCGGGATGATCCGGGCTATCGCAAACGAGGGCTGCACCTACACCACCGGCGTTCCGGCCATGTACAAGATGATGCTGCGCGAGGAAGCGGTGCTGGCGGAATGCGACTGCTCCAGCCTGCGCTTCGTCATCTGCGGCTCGTCCGAGGTGCCGGAGGATCTGCTGGAGGAATTCACCGACCGCATGGCGCCGATGCTGGAGGCCTACGGCCTCACCGAATGCGGCTTCGTCTGCAACAACCCACGCTGGGGCGTGACCAAGCGGGGCACGACCGGGCTGCCCTATCCCGGTGTGGAATTGCGCATCGTCGATCCGGCAGATACCTCCAAGGACGTGGCGGTCGGCGAGATGGGCGAGTTGCTGGTGCGCGCGCCCGGCAATCTGGTCGGCTATCACAATTTGCCCGAGGTGACGGCGGAGCGGCTGCTGGCCGATGGCTGGTTCCGCACCCAGGACATCGTGCGCGCGGACGACCAGGGCTATGTCGAGGTCGTGGGACGGATCGACGACCGCATCAGCTGCGCGGGCGAAAGCATCTATCCCAAGGAGGTCGAGAATATCCTGATGGAGCATCCGGCGGTGGCCGATGTCGCGGTCGTGCCCATGCCGGACGACACCAAGGGCGAGGTGCCGGTGGCCTATGTCGTCGAAAAGAAGCGCGGCCAGACGAGCGCCGAGGAGTTGCGCCAGTACTTCTTCGAGCATGGCGCGGCCTATATGCATCCGCGCCGGGTATTCCTGCTCGACGAGATGCCGCTGACCGGGGCGAAGAAGGTCGATCGCAGTGTTCTGAAGGCCATGGCGGCCGAATCCCTGGCGGGGGCCGCCGACTAGATCCGGACTAGACCCCGACTAAACAAGGAAAGGGCGCGGGAGATGGCGGAGAAATACGACGTCATCGTCATCGGGGCCGGCCATAACGGGCTGGTCTGCGGCAGCTATCTCGCCCGCGCCGGCCTCAAGGTGAAGGTGCTGGAACGCCGCCCGGTGATCGGCGGCGCGGCAGTGACCGAGGAAATCCATCCCGGCTACAAGGCCTCGATATTTTCCTATCTGATGAGCCTGCTGCACCCGCGGATCATCGCCGATCTGGAATTGCGCAAGCACGGGTTGGAGGTCCTGCCCTGCAGCGACATGTTCTCGCCGCTGGAGGGCGACGACTACATCGTCTTCTCCGATAGCGTGGCCAAGACCCAGGGCCAGTTCGGGCGGTTCTCCTACCACGACGCCGCGATCTATCCGGAATTCGACCGCTATATGAACGAGAGCGCGGCGATCGTCCGCAAACTGCTCTGGGAGACGCCGCCCGATCCCAGCCGGCGCGACTGGAAGACCTTCAAGGAGATGGCCGGGCTGCTCTGGCGCAACCGCAAGATCGGCGACAAGGTCTTCCGCATCGTCGATCTGATGACCATGAGCGCGGACGACTATCTCAAGCGCTGGTTCGAGGACACGCGCATCCGTGCCGTCCTGGCCTATTACGCCTCCATCGGCACTTTCGCCGGGCCGCGCACCCCCGGCTCGGCCTATGTCATCATGCATCACATCATGGGCGAGCATGACGGGGCCGGTGGCTGGGGCTTCATCCGGGGCGGCATGGGGGCGATCACCCAGGCTATCGAATCCTACGGCAAGACCCTGGGCATGGATGTCGAGACGAACTCGCCCATCGCCGAGATTACGGTGAAGGGCGGCCGGGCGGTCGGTGTCGTCACTGAAGACGGCCGCGAATACCAGGCAAAGACCGTCGTCTCCAATGCCAGCGCCAAGGCCCTGTTCCTGCAGATGCTGGACCCTGGCCATCTGACGGACGAGTTGCTGCGCGACGTGCGCGATTACCGCACCTTCTCGACCGCCTTCAAGATGAACGTCGCCTGCGACCGGCCGCCGCAATACAAGGGCCTGCCCAAGGCCCTGGCGGATGGCGCGCTGGGCGATTTCGACTATCCCACCTATGTCCATATCGGCCCGACCATCGAGTATCTGGAAGCGGCCTATGACGACGCCAAATGGGGCCGCTATTCGGCGCGGCCCTTCATCACGCCGGTCAGCCCGAGCGTGGTCGACGACTCCCTGGCTCCCCCCGGCAAGCATGTCATGAACTTTTTCGGTGGCCATGCGCCCTACAAGCTCGATGGGGCCGATTGGGCCGACGAGAAGGAGAATTTCAAAAAGACTGTCCTGGACACGATCGAGGCATTCGCGCCGGGCTTCTCCAGCGATATCACCCATGCCCAGCTTCTCGTGCCCGAGGATATCGAGGAGATCGTGAACCTGCCCCAGGGTCATATCTTCCAGGGCGAACTCTCGCCCGAGCAGCTTTTCTTCAAGCGCCCGGTGCCCCAGTACGCCGATTACCGGACGCCGCTGGGCGGGCTCTACCAATGCGGCTCGTCCTGCCATCCGGGCGGCGGGGGTTCGGGCATTCCCGGGCATAACGC
>JAQCGR010000268.1 GCA_027619995.1 Pseudomonadota bacterium
GTGGCTGCCTGCTCTGCGAGGCTTCGGCCTCGATGATCGGCTGCCATGCCGTGGGCGCCACCGCCGAACAGATGGCAGAGGCACGGGCCGCCATGGAACATATGCTGCGCTCGCCCGAGCAAGATGACAGCGACGCACGGCCCTGGGACGAGATCGCCGATTTCGCCCCCGTCCGCGCGATCAAAAGCCGCCATGAATGCGTACTGCTGCCCTTCGAAGCCCTGGCCCAGGCCCTGAATGAGGCCGAGGGGTGAACCCTTCCCGATACTTGCCCCCTCAAGCCGTCAGTTTCACGTCGCCCTCTCACCTCTTCTCGCGGCAGGCCTATAGCGTGACAGTGGGGGCGGTCCAATCGGTCCCGTCCGCCGGCCCAGGCTGGCGCGCCTGGATGATGTGGGGCATCGGCGCGTCCTGCTTCGCCTATGCCTTCTTCCATCGCGTTTTGCCCAGCGTGATGGTCGGCGAGTTGATGCGCGACTTCTCGGTCGGCGGCGCGATTCTGGGCAATCTTTCCGCCCTCTATTTCTACATTTATGCCGGGATGCAGATACCGATCGGCATGGCCATAGACCGCTGGGGTACGCGCTACGTCCTCGCGACGGCCGTCGCCATTGCCGCCTTCGGCAGCCTGCTCTTCGCTTTTGCCCCCAGCTTGGAAGTCGCCTATCTCGGCCGCTTGGCCATCGGCCTCGGCTCGGCCGTCGGCTTCGTCGGCACGCTCGCTCTGATCGCGACCTGGTTCCCGCACAATCGCTTCGCCTTCATGGCTGGCATGACCATGCTGGTCGCCATGGCCGGCGGCGTTCTCGGCCAAGCGCCCATGGCGCCGGTAGTCGACGCGATCGGGTGGCGCAATACCCTGCTCGCCGCTGGCGCCTATGCCGTCCTGCTGGCCATCGTCATCTGGCTGGTCGTTCGCGACCGTCCCGCGGGCATCCCCGCCCCGCCCAAGGCGACCGGAGGAATGCGTGGCCTGGGCCGCGATCTCCGGCAGGTGGCCTCAAATCCGCAATATTGGATCCTGGCCGCCTATGGCTGCGCCATGTCGGGGCCCATGCTGTCCTATGCCGCGCTCTGGGGAGTGCCGCATATGATGACCAAATTCGACATCGAACGACCTCTGGCCGCGTTCTCCGCGTCGATCCTGCTGATCGGCTGGGCCATGGGCTCACCGCTCTCGGGTTGGCTCTCGGATCATATTGGCCGGCGCAAGCTGCCCTGCATCCTGGCCGCGGCGATCCAGGTCGTCCTGTGGCCGATCATCCTCTACGCCGACCTGCCGCTATACGTCGTCTGGGGCCTGCTCTTCGTCGCGGGCTTGGTGGGCTCGACGATGATCGTCTGTTTTGCCGCCGCGCGCGAAATGTCGCCCCTGCGCATGCGCGGCGCGGCGACCGCCTTCGTCAACTGCTTCTCGGTCGCCGCTGGCGCCCTGATGCAGCCGGCGATCGGCTGGCTGCTCGACCGCAATTGGGACGGCGTCATGGCTGATGGCGCACGGGTCTACTCCGCCGTGACCTACGACGCCGCCCTGCTGAGCCTGCCCATCCTGGTCGGCCTCGCTTTCCTGCTTTCCTTCCTGATCCGAGAAACCTGGTGCCGCCCGCTGGAGGCGTGAAAACCGGCGGTGCTGCGTGCTAGCCTCGGGCCATGATCGACGTCACTGACCATATCCGGATCCCCGAAGCCGAGTTGGAAGAGAGTTTCGTCCTCGCCGGCGGCCCGGGCGGCCAGAACGTCAACAAGGTCGCGACGGCGGTCGAACTGCGCTTCGACGTATTCAACTCCCCTTCTCTGCCCGAAGCCGTCAAAATGCGGATGCGCGCCGTCGCAGGCCGGCGCCTGACCGTCGACGGCATTCTTGTCATCCAGGCCCGGCGCTTTCGCAGCCAGGAGCGCAACCGGGAAGATGCGCGCGAACGCTTGGCCGAACTGATCCGCCAGGCGGCGCGCCCCGCGCGCTATCGAAAGCCGACCAAGCCCAGCCGGGCCGCCAAACGCCGTCGAATGGACGAGAAGCGCAAACGCAGCACGGACAAGCGTCTGCGCTCGGCTCCGCGCGGCGAGGACTAACCCCCGCCTTGCGGAGCCGATCGCCGGACTGGGCTTTATCGTCATCGGGGCCGGGACCCTCTGGTCCCATTTTCAGGGCGGGGCCTGATCCCTCAGGCCTGTCCCCTGCGGCGGCGCAACAAGGTGGTCTCGCGATGCATGATGTAGAGGCCGCTGAGCACAACCAGCAGCGCGCCGGCGAATGTCTGGGCATCCGGAATATGCTGCCAGACGGCATAGCCGACGATCACGCCCCAGACGATATTGGTGTAGCGAAAGGGCGCGAGGGCGGCGACCTCAGCCGCGCGATAGGCCAGGATGACGATGAAATGGGCGAAGCCCAGGATCAGCCCGGCGCAGGCCAGCAGGGCGATATCTTCCTGCCGGGGCATGTCCCAGCCGAAGGGCAGGCTTGCGAAACCGCCCAGGATCACCGCCAGCGTCGTCGCGGTGAGCAGGGAACTGGTGGTCTCGCCGCTCGACAGGCGCCGGGTCAACAGGTCCCGCAAGGCCTCGCACAGAGCCGCGCCGAGCGGCAACAGGGCGACCCAGCGAATCGCATCGCCCCCGGGCTTCACAATCAGCAGCACGCCCAGGAAGCCGAGCAGCACCACGCTCCACCGCCGCCAGCCGACCTTTTCGCCCAGCATCGCCGGCGCCAAGGCGGTCATGAACAGGGGTGCAGCCAGCATGACGGCCAGGGCATCGGCAAGATGCATCACCCGCAGGGCAAAGACGAAACAATAGGTCGCGCCGACCGCCAGGGCGGCGCGCAGCGCCTGGATACGCTTGTTCTTCACGCGCAGGGCCGCCCAGCCGCCTTCGCGCCAGACGATGAAAGCGATCGGCAGCATCATGAATGCGCCGCGCAGCACCATAAGCTCGCCCGGCGGATAGGAACCGCTGGCCCATTTCATGACGCCGTCGTTGAGGGTGATCAGCGGGGCGGCAAGGACGGTGAAGGCGATCCCCCTCACCGCGGTCCCTCCGCCGATCAACGAAGCCGGCGTCATCGCACACGCCGCCGCACCGCTTCGCGGTGCAGGATATAGAGGCCGCTGGCGACGACCAGGGCGGCCCCTGTTATCACCCAGACATCGGGCAAGTCGCCCCAGACCACGAAGCCGATGATTACCGCCCAGACCAGGTTGGTGAATTTGAAAGGCGCGATGACCGCGGCCTGGGCGAGCCGGAACGCCTCGATGAAGAGATAATGGGCCGTGGCCAGCAACAGCCCCGTGGCGGCCAGCAAGCCGAGATCGTCAACCCGTGGCGGCACCCAGGCGATGAAGGGCGAAGTCGCCAAGCCGCCCAGGGTGACGATTGCGGTGGTCCAGAACAGCATCCGCCAGGGAACTCTCGCTGCGCGACATGCGCCGAGTGATGAGGTCGCGCACGGAGCCTGCCAGGGCCGAAGCCAGCGGCAGAAGTGCTGCGAGGCGCATCGCCTCACTGCCCGGACGCACCATGATCATAACCCCGACAAAGCCGATGCCGACAGCGGTCCAGCGCCGCCAGCCGACGGGCTCGCCCAAAATCGGGACCGCGAGCGCGGTCAGAAACAACGGACCGGCCAAGGTCATCGCAACCGCATCGGCGAAGGGCATGAAGGTCATGCCGGTCACGAAGAGCATCGCGGACAACAGTTGCAAACCGCCGCGCAGGCCCTGCACGCCGACGCTCTTCACCCGAAGCACGGCAAGTCCGGGGCCAAGCCATGCAATCGCCAGTATCGGCGCGAGGGCGAAGGGTCCGCGCATGAACAGGACCTGACCGACCGGATAGCCAGCCGACAGCCATTTCAACACCGCGTCGTTGATGCAGATGACCAGCACGCCCACAGAAATGCAGGCAATACCCCGCCCTGGCGCGAGCGAGGCAGCGGCGGGAAGCTGTGTCGCGAGCCGGGCCATGACCCAGACTATGGCACGGCGCGACGGGCTTTACAGCGTGGCGAGATAGTCCAAAACGACACGCGCTGCACCATGATCGTAGAGATCGTTATGGTTTGCTTCCGGCCAGACGACGATCCTCTTCGGCTCAACTGCCTTCCCGTGGAGAGTCTGGCCCATCCGGACGGACACGACCCTGTCCCGACCACCGTGAAGGATCAGCAGCGGTGCCCCGATCCGGTCGATCCGCGACAGGGAATCATGCCGGTCGCGCACCAGCCAATAGGCCGGCAGCCAGGGGTAATGCGCCTGGGCGACCGCCGCCGCCGAGGTGAAAGGCGCTTCCAGCACGACGGCGCCGACGGGCGTGCCTTGCCCCGCGCGCTCGGCGGCCAGGCGGACAGCCGGGCCGGAGCCTATCGATTCGCCGTAGAGCACGACATCGGCATCCGCGACGCCGTGTCCCGCCAGAAACGCGAGGGCGGCACGCGTATCTGCGGCAAAGCCTTCCTCGGTCGGTGCGCTGGGATTGCCGCCATAGCCGCGCCACTCGACCAGCAGCACACCGTGGCCCGCGGCCAGATAGGGCCTGATCTTATCTGCCCTGTCGCCAATATGACCGGCATTGCCGTGAAAATAGACGATCGTGCGCGCGCCCTCTTCCTGCGCCGGCCAGTACCAGGAGAGCAGGTCGAGCCCGTCCTCGGTGCGCAGCATCGCGACTTCGGCATCCTCCGCCCCGTATGCCGACGGTACGGGCAGCTCGTCGCCCGTCACATACATCAGCTTCCGCTGGCCGAAATACATGGCGGCCAGCACGACGCAGTAGAGCACGGCGGCAATGACGAGAAGGGTAGTCACAAGACGAAAAAACCGTTTCCGCGTGGCTCGGGATGGGCGAGACTGCAGCCTCCGCACGGCAAAGCCGCCGGATTGCGCGAGGAGAGTAGCATCATGGCCGTCCGG
>JAQCGR010000269.1 GCA_027619995.1 Pseudomonadota bacterium
GGGCGAGGCGCTGACCGAAATCCAGTTCGTCGGCGCGGCCCTGGTCGTCGGCGGCATCTTCCTGCTGCAATCGACCGAGTTGCGCGCCATGCGGCGGAGCCGCTAACCGCCCACCCAAGTATCGTCATGCCCCGGGCTACGCCGGGCAATGACGGAATGAGAAAGGTTTCTATCGGGCCGAATCAGGCGTTGGCGCCGGTGGCCGTGTTGAATTCGGCGATCAGGGCATCCCAGCGCGGGACCAGATCCCGCAACTCGTCCCAGAAGGCGGGGTCACGGCGGCGGTCGAAATCGGCCAGGGAAACGCCCTGCTGCTCGACCCAGGTGTAGTAGCCCTGGTTGAAGATGCGCTTGCGCTCGACCCGCGTGGTCTCGAGCAGGTCGCCCGTGCCGGCGCCCAGCATATGCCTGCCAAAGCCTTCGGCCGCCGCCAGCGCGTCGAAACTGCCCCCGAACCAGCGCTTGATCGCTCGGTCATGCTCGGAGGCATAGAGCGAGGCACCGTCGGTCGCCACGGTCAGCACCACGTCGTCCGATCCCAGGTCGAGATATTTGGCCAATTTCACGGCAGCCACGACATTGGCGATGGCGGAGAGGCCGAGCCCATCGAGGGCCTGGATGGTCGCCTCGGGCACACCCTTGCGGCCGGCCAGATGGTCGCGGCCGGCATCGGTGTTGAAGACCAGGTTCAGGGAATCGGAATCCCGCTCCGACACGCCGATGACGAAATCGGTGTTCATGACGTTGTGGATCAGCGGCACATGCTTGTCGCCGATCCCTTGGATGTTGTGCTCGCCATAGCCGGCCTGGAGCAGGGTCGGGCATTCCGTCGCCTCGACCACGGCGATGGCCGTACCCAGTTCACGCTTGAGCCGGTCGCCCGCCGCCAGGGTGCCAGCGGAACCGGATGCCGCGACGAAGGCCCGGGCACGGAGCCCGCCCCCGGCCGCGTCGTTCAGATGGCCGAAGACATGGGCCAGGGCGGTGCCGGTGACCAGTTCGTGGATCAGGTAATTCCCGTATTCGGAAAACTGGTTGAGGATGACGTTCTGGGGATCGGCGGCCAGCGCCTTGCAGGCGTCGTAGATCTCCTTGACATTGCTTTCGGTGCCCGGCGTGCGATGGATATCCGAAGGCGCGGCAACCCAGCGGTCGAGCCAGTCGAAGCGCTCTCGGCTCATCCCCTCGGGAAGGACCGCGACGCCCCGGCAGCCCAGAATCCGCGAAATCGCGATGCCGCCCCGGCAGTAGTTGCCGGTCGAAGGCCAGACCGCGCGGTGTTCGGTCGGATCGAAGCCGCCCGTGACCAGGCGCGGCGCCAGGCAGCCATAGGCCGCCAGCACCTTATGCGCGCCGATCATGGGAAAGCGGTCGCCCAGGGCCACCACTATGCGCGCCGGCACCCCGGTCAGGCTTTCGGGCAGGACCAGATGGGCCGGCACGGCGGCGCGGCCGCGCCGGTCGTCGGCATTGTACCAATGGCAGCGATAGAGATTGCGGGGGTCCGGCGAATCCGGATCGATCTCGGCCCCGGTTTCCGGGATCAGCCGCGGATCGGCCAGTTCGGCGAAACGGGGCAGGCGCAGCCCGACCTCGCGCAGCCGGCCGACCGCGCGCTCCCGCGCCGCACCATCCGCGATTTCGGTCTCCACCCCCGCAAGCGCCATGCCCGAAACCCCTATTTGCCGTCGCGTTCGTTGTCGCGCCGCTTGACGCAATCAGCGAGCAGGCAGAGTTCCTCGAAAGCCACGTTGCAGGCGACCAGGGCGGTCATGCCGCTGGGGTCGAGGGGCGGCGAGACCTCGTTCACATCGGCGCCGTAGAGGTTGAGGCCGCGCAAGCCGCGCAGCACCTCCTGGCATTCTCGGAAGCTGGGGCCGCCCGGCTCGGGCGCGCCGGTGCCGGGCGCGTCCTTGGGGTCCATGCCGTCGATATCGAAGGTCAGGTAGGCCGGCTGGTCGCCCAGCACCTCGTGAATCTTCTCGATGGTCTTCTCGATCCCGATCTCGAAGAAATCCTCGATGGTGATGATCGTGACGCCGCGCTCATAGGCCCAGTCGAGATCGTCGGGCGCATAGAGGGTGCCGCGAATGCCCAGCATGACATAGCGCTTGGGATCGACGACATTCTCCTCGATGCCGCGCCGGAAGCAGGTCGCATGGTTGTAGCGATGGCCCAGCAGCTCGTCATGGGTATCCGGGTGGGAATCGAATTGCAGCAGCCCGAGCGGGCCATGCTTGGCCGCGACCGCGCGCAGGATCGGCAAGGTGATCGAATGGTCGCCGCCGATGCCCAGAGGCAGGGCGCCGGATTCGACGATCTCAGCCACGAATTTCTGGATCGAATCGTAGCTTCCCATCAGGTCGAGCGGGTTGACCGCGGCGTCGCCCAGGTCGGCGATGCGGCATTCCTTGAAAGGCTGCATCTTGGTGACGAAATGAGTCTGGCGGATCAGGCGCGACATCTCGCGCATCTGGGCCGGGCCGTGGCGCGCGCCGTCGCGGTTCGACGAGCCCCAGTCGAGCGGCACACCGTACATGGCGATATCCAGCCCTTCGGCCTTCTCGCGGAAGGCCGCGCGCATGAAAGTCGCGATCTGCGCGAAACGCGGCACGAATTTCGAATCGATGGGCTCCAGACCGTTCGTGCTCATTCCGACGCATCCTCCTAAAAGTGCCAATTTCTCCGGAGCCTAACCGAAGCCGCCGGGGCGCGAAAGCGTCAGCGGGCTGCGTCCAGGGCGCTTGTGAAGCCCGGATTCCGGGCCTAGAAGGATAGGCCCGCGCCGGTCGGGCCTGACCAAGGACCCTGCCGCGATGAGCGTCCTCGCCCCTTCCGCGAATCGACCTGTGCAGCCGCAATGGCTGGGCATCCTGCTGGTGCTGATCGGCGCGACGGCCTATGGCGTGCTGGTCGTGACCGCCAAGCTGAGCTACGAGCACGGTACCGATCCGGTGACCGTATTGTTCGTCCGCGCGGGCGGATTCTTCGCCCTCCTGCTGCTCTTCCGACGCGCGACGGGGCGGCCTATCGCCTTGCCCCCGACCACGCGCTACCTGTGCCTCGTCCTGGGCGTCTTCCTGTCCTTCCAAGCCTGGTGCAACTACGCCGCCATCACCTTCATTCCGGTCAGCCTGGCGATTCTCCTGCTCTACACCTATCCGATCTTCGTCGCCCTCGCGACGCGGCTGATTGAGCGCGAGCGGCTGGGACCGATCAAGGCCGGGGCGGTCTTTGCCGCCTTCGCCGGACTGGCTCTCAGCCTTCAGGTCCACCCCGACGCGCTGGATTCGCGCGGCCTCGGCCTCGGCCTCATGGCCGGACTCGGCCTCGCCATCACGGTCATGATTTCAAGCCGAATTCTGCGCCAAGCGGACAGCGCGCGCATGACCCTGCATTTCACGGCCTCCACCTCGACCTGCTATCTGGCCGTGCTGGTCCTGACCGACGGTTGGGCCTGGCCGGTCGATCGGATCGGTTGGCTGCTGCTTCTGGCCATGCCGCTGACCTATCTCGTCGCAATGCTGTGCTTCTATTCGGCGGTAAAAATCATCGGCCCGCTGAAGGCAGCCACCTTCAACAATCTAGAGCCGGTCACGACCATCCTGCTCGCCGCCCTGCTGCTCGGCGAGGCGTTGGGGCCCTGGCAATATGTCGGCGCGGCGCTGGTCATCGGCTCGTTATTCGCCATGCAGATCGGCGATCGGCGGGCGAAGGCGCGCGCGGCGGACACGCCATGACGGCCAACGAATTCATCGCCTCCCGGAACTCAATCCGCGCTAGAAATGCGGGTACGCGCTCCGCTGATATTTTGAGAATAGCCTTTTCATGACCGCCCTGGACCCTACCGCCACACGACCCGCGCAGTCGCAATGGCTGGGCATCCTGCTGGTGCTGATCGGCGCTGCGGCCTTTGGCGTGCTCGTGGTTACCGCCAAGCTGAGCTACGCGCACGGTTCCGACCCCGTGACGGTCCTGTTCGTTCGGTCCGCCGGGTTCTTCGTCCTGCTATTGTTCTTCCGGCGCGCGACGGGACGGCCCATCGGTCTGCCACCGACGGTGCGCTATCTGTGTCTCGGGCTGGGCGTCTTCCTGGCGTTCCAGACTTGGTGCAACTACGCCGCCATCACCTTCATTCCGGTCAGCCTGGCGATCCTGCTGCTCTACACCTATCCGGTCTTCGTCGCCCTCGCGACGCGACTGATCGAGCGCGAACGGCTGGGGCCGATCAAGGCCGGGGCGGTCGTCACCGCCTTTGCCGGACTGGCGCTCAGCCTTCAGGTCCATCCCGACGCGCTCGATCCGCGCGGTCTCGGCCTCGGTCTGATGGCCGGGCTGGGCCTCGCCATCACGGTCATGCTGTCGAGCCGCATCCTGCGCCGCGCGGACAGTGCGCGCATGACCCTGCATTTCACCGCCTCGACCTCGCTCTGCTATTTGGCCGTCCTGGTTCTGACGGACGGTTGGGCCTGGCCGGTCGATCCGGTCGGCTGGCTGCTGCTTCTGGCCATGCCGCTGGTCTATATCGTCGCAATGCTGTGCTTCTTCTCTGCGGTGACGATCATCGGCCCGCTGAAAGCCGCGACCTTCAACAATCTAGAGCCGGTCACGACCATCCTGCTCGCGGCCATCCTGCTCGGCGAGGAACTGGGGCGCTGGCAGTATGCCGGTGCGGGGCTGGTGATCGGCTCGCTCTTCGCCATGCAGATCGGCGATCGGAGGGCGAAGGCGCGCGCGGCGGCCACGCCATGACGATCGAGGCAGCGCCGGACGGCCCCATGCCGGCTGGGCCCGGACGCGCCTGGCTGGGCGCAGCGCTCGCCCTGTTCGGCGCCGTCGCGGCGGCCGCGCTCCTGGTCACGGCGCGTGG
>JAQCGR010000270.1 GCA_027619995.1 Pseudomonadota bacterium
TGCTGGTGGTGGACTGGTTCATCTGTTCGCGGTCGTTCTGGTCCAGGGCGTTGCCGGCCACGCCGCCGAGCAGGCCGCCGGCTGCGATTCCGGTAGCCCCGCCGCCCAGCTGGGAGGCGAGCAGGCCGCCGCCGGCCGCGCCGCGGGCGCCGCCGACCACGGTCTTGGTCCCGATACCCGACTGGTTCTGCTGTTGCTGGGTGCAGGCGACCAGGGTCAGTCCCAGAAATGCAATAACGATGGTCTTGATTGCGGTCATGATCTTGTATCTCTCCCGATCGATTCGATCCGTGATGATTGCATCGTCGATCCTCCCCCTACGCATCGTCGTCGCTAGGAACGGAGCGAAGACGTCATTATAGCGCAAAACATAGCCTATTTCAGGCAGCATATCGGTAGTTCGGTCGTGAAATGAAGAGCGTCGGCCAAATGAATCGCCTTCCGGTTTGAAAAACACCGATGCTGGATTATGAATGGTGCCTATCCAAAGCAAGCCGGGCGGAGATGACCGATGGCCGACGAGGCCCCGCAAGACCCTTTCAGCCTGTTCGATGCCTGGTTCGCCGAAGCCAAGGAAGCCGAACCGAACGATCCCAATGCCATGGCCTTGGCGACCGCCACGCCGGACGGCCGCCCGTCGGTTCGCATGGTGCTGCTGAAGGCGGCGGATAGCGGCGGATTCGTCTTCTACACGAATTATGAAAGCCGCAAGGGACGCGAACTTCTGGCCAATCGCCAGGCGGGATTGCTGTTCCACTGGAAGTCCCTGCGCCGCCAGGTGCGCGCGGTCGGCGATATTGAAACCGTGACCGAGGAAGAGGCCGATGCCTATTTCCGGAGCCGCGCCCGGGGCAGCCAGATCGGCGCCTGGGCCTCGAAACAGTCCGAGGTCCTGGAAAGCCGCTACGAGCTTGAGAAGAGGGTGGCGCAGGTGGCGGCGAAACATGCGCTGGGCAAGGTGCCGCGCCCGTCCCATTGGTCCGGGTTCCGGCTGATTCCGGACGAAATCGAGTTCTGGAACGACGGCCGGTTCCGCCTGCACGACCGCTTGGTCTATCGCCGTGATGGTGGCGGCTGGCGGACCGAGAAGCTCTACCCGTGAAAGCACAGCGGCGGCGGAGCACGGTTTCGCCGCACAAGCCCCAAGGGCCCGCGGCGCTGAACACGCGTGACGCAAGGCTCATGCGCGGCGCGACCTATGCCGCCGTCGCCGTCGCCGGCCTGCTCATCGCGGTGAAGATGGGCGCCTGGCTGCTGACCGACTCGGTTTCGATACTGGCAACGCTGGTCGATTCGATGCTCGATGCGGCGGCATCGCTGGTCAATCTCTACGCCGTGCGCCAGGCCCTGCAGCCGGCGGATCGGGAGCATCGCTTCGGCCATGGCAAGGCGGAACCTCTGGCCGGGCTGGGCCAATCGGCCTTCATCGCCGGCTCGGCCGTTTTTCTGCTGATCGAGGCGGGCCAGAGATTCTGGCAGCCCAAGGCCGTCGAGCACGGCACCATCGGAATCGGTGTGATGGTCTTCTCGATCGTCGTGACGTTTGCCCTGGTGGCCTTTCAGTCCCGCGTCATCCGGCGCACCAAGTCGCTGGCGATCAGCGCAGATTCCTTGCATTACCGTGGCGATCTTCTGGTCAATTCCGGGGTCATCGTGGCCCTGGTCGCCGCTGGCGAGTTCGGCCTGCGCTATGCCGATCCGGTGATCGGTGGGGCGATCGCCGCTTATATCGTGTGGAACGCTTGGCAGATTTTCAGCGGGTCCCTTTATCATCTGATGGACCGCGAGTTCGACGATGCCGACCGCGACCGGATCAAAGGCCTCGTCCTGAGCCATCCGGAGGTGCTGGCCCTGCACGATCTGCGGACCCGCACCTCGGGCCGCGATTCCTTCATCCAGCTTCATATGGAACTGCACGGTTCGATGTCCCTGCTGCGTGCCCACGACGTTTCGGACGAGGTCGAGATCCAAATCCGCCGCGCCTATCCGGGGGCCGAGGTAATCATCCACCAGGACCCCTTCGGGCTGGAAAAACCGCCAGGAAGAACAGTCTCGGCCGACGCCTGAAACCGACTCGAATCGTCCGGAATTCTCGTAACCGGCTTGGATCGTCCCCATCTATCGGGAAAGAGGTCACGATCGAGAGGATTGGCTATGCCGTTAAAAACGATTCGTCTGGAACTCGCGCGGACCAAGGAATTCCCCGATGGGTCGGCTGCCCATGGTTACGAATTCACCGCGCCGCTCGATCCGGAGGGGCATCTGGACACCGACGCCTGGACGGAGCACCGCCAGCTTTGCATGGTTCACCGGTTCTGGCCGGGCGAGGCGGATGAGCATGGCCAGTTGCGCCGCACGCGCGGTGGCCGCTGGGTTTTCTCCTATGAGCCGGGCGACGAGGACGATGAGCCGATTTTCAAATTCGACAAGCACGCTTTCGCGGAAGGCGAATATGTCTCGATCACGGAGCATGACGGCGTGAGCCGGCCGTTCCGGGTCGTCCAGATTCGCAAGGCCCATGCCCTGTCCTGAGAGCCCCACTCGGAGGGCCACAGAGCGGAGTTGAAGGACGGGTTATCCGCGTGGTGGTAGCGGGATCGGAATAAGGCTAGGTTCCCGCCATGGCGGACGAGCGCAAGACATTGATCCTGACGGGGGCGAGCCGGGGCATCGGCCACGCGACCGTAACCCGCTTTTCGCGCGAGGGCTGGCGCATCATCACTTGCAGCCGTGACGAGGTGCCGCCGGAGTGCAAGCGCGACCCCAACTGGCACCACCATTTCACCTCGGACCTGACCGATATCGAAAGCATGATGACCTTCATCATGCAGGCCAAGGAACTGCTCGGCGACAGCCCCTTGAACGCGCTGGTCAACAACGCCGCCGTCTCGCCCAAGACCCCCGAGAACAAACGCCTCGGCGTGCTCGCGGGCGATATTTCGACCTGGCGCCAAGTCTTCGAGATCAACTTCTTTGCGCCGTTGATTCTGGCGCGCGGCTTCGTTGAGCGGTTGAGCAAGGGCGGCGGGGCGATCGTCAACATCACCTCGATCGCCGGCCACCATGTCCACCCCTTCGCCGGCTCGGCCTACTCGACCTCAAAGGCGGCGCTGTCGGGTCTGACGCGAGAGATGGCGGCGGAGTTCGCGGCCCTCAACGTTCGGGTGAACGCGATCGCGCCGGGCGAGATCGAGACCGCGATGATCGGCCCCGAATACCAGGCGCTGATTCCCCAGATTCCCATGCACAAGATGGGCGAGCCGACGGATGTCGCCTCGGCGGTCTATTACCTGTGCTCGGATGAATCCAAATACGTCACGGGGACGGAGCTTTTCGTGACCGGGGGCCAGCACCTGCTCTAGGCACCGGCCCCCTTTTGAGATCGGATCACGAATGGGGCGCCGGACGGCGCCCCATTTTCAATTCCGCCTTTAGACGAGGCCCTTTTCCTGGACCATCTTCCAGGTGTCATCGAGGGCCTTGCCGAAGATTTCGAGCAGCTTGTCGGTTTCCTCGGCGCTGATGACCAGCGGCGGGCAGAAGCCGATGGCGTCGCCCATGGCGCGCAGGATCGCGCCATGCTCCTGGACCCGGGCGGCGCAATAGGGACCGACCCCGGCCTTGGGATCGAAGGGCTCCTTGGTGTCCTTGTTCTTGACCAACTCGATGCCGCCGATCATGCCCACGCCGCGGACCTCGCCGACCAGGGGGTGATCGGCATAGGCGCGCATGCCGGCCTGCAGGCGCGGGCCGACGCGGCCGGTATGGCCGGCGATGTCCCGCTCCTCATAGATCTTCAAGGTCTCGTGGGCGACGGCGGCGGCGACGGGATGGCCCGTATAGGTATAGCCGTGGCCCCACATGCCGACATCGTCGGAACCCTTCATGAGGCCCTGGAAAATCTCCTCGGAGATCATCACGGCCCCGATGGGCAGATAGGCCGAGGACAAGGCCTTCGCCATGCTCATGATATCGGGCTTCATGCCGAAGGTCTGGCAGCCCCAGTAGTTGCCGGTGCGCAGGAAGCCGCAGATCACCTCGTCGGCGATGAACAGCACGTCGTATTTCTTGAGCACCGCCTGGATCTTCTCGAAATAGCCGGCGGGCGGCAGCAGCACGCCGCCGGCGCCCATGATCGGCTCGGCGATGAAGGCGGCGACCGTCTCCGGACCCTCGTCGAGAATCTGTTTTTCGAGTTCATCCGCCATGCGGGTCGCGAACTCCTCCTCGCTCTCCCCGGCCTCGCCGAAGCGGTAATAGTGCGGGCAGGAGGTGTGAAGGATATTGGCGATCGGCAGGTCGAAATGCTTATGGACATGGGGCAGGCCGGTGAGGCTGGCCGAGGCCACGGTCACGCCGTGATAGCCCTTGGTCCGCGCGATGATCTTCTTCTTCTCGGGGCGGCCGATCGAATTGTTGTAGTACCAGACGATCTTGACGACCGTGTCATTGGCCTCGGAGCCGGAATTGGTGAAGAAGGCCTTGGACATGGGCACGGGGGCGAGTTCGATCAGCTTCTCGGCCAGATCGATGCCCGGCTCATGCGCCTTGGCGCCGAACTGGTGGTAGTAGGACAGGGTTTTCATGGCCTCGGTGGCCCGGTCGACCAGCTGCTGTTCGCCGAAGCCGAGCGCCGTGCACCACAGGCCGGCCAGTCCCTCGATATAGGACTTGCCCACCTCGTCGTAGACATAGACGCCCTTGCCCTCGCGAATCACCAGCGAGCCGGTCTTCTGATGCTGGCTGAGATTGGTGTAGGGATGGAGCGCATAGGCGATATCGCGCGCCTGGGGTGAATTGGGGATCGTGGTCATTGCGGAATCCTCGCGCGTTGCCGTGTCAGTTTCTGATTAACGAGCCAAACGGGTC
>JAQCGR010000271.1 GCA_027619995.1 Pseudomonadota bacterium
CATTGATCCGCGACCAGGGTCCCGCCGCGCAGTCGCGTATCGAGCAGTCGCTTGCGGCCATGGCCGCGAAAGAGGACCGATGACAAGAGGAGCAGGGCTCATGGTGGCGTCCGGCGGCCGTTTCGGCCGCGTACTTGCCTTTGCCTTTCTGTCCGCCGCGCTCGTCGCCGCCGGCTGTCAGACCGCCGGCGATTCCGGCCGCTCCACCCTGTTCGGCGATTCCGCGCCTCTCACGCCGGCCGAACAGCAGATGCGCAACGATGCCGATGTCTTCAACGAGACGGTCTTCGGCGGTGCGGTCGCGGGGATGGCGATGGGCGGCCTTTTCTGCGCCATGAGCTTGCTGTTGGGCAGCAACCAGAACAACATGGCGGTTTGCGCGACGGCGATCGGCGTCGGCGCGGCGCTCGGCGCGATCGATGGCTATATGGTCGCCACCCGCCAGGAGGCCGCGCGCCGGCAGGTGCGCGAGATCGACGTCGTGACCGAGGATATCGAGCAGAGCAACGCCAAGCTCCGCAAGCTGGTGGCGTCCTCGCAAAAGGTGGTCGAACAGAACCGCGAAAGGATCAACGAGGTCACACTGAAGGTCGCCCAGAATCAGGCCCGCGCGGAAGAGCTGACCCTGGAGCAGGCGCGTCTCGACGACAATATCGCGGTGATGTCCGGTACCCTGGAGAACCTGCGCGAGGAGCGCGACGGCTATGTCGAGGTTGCCGGGGAATTGGCATCGCAGGGCCAGGACACCACGCGGTTGCGCGCGCAGTTGGTGGAAATGAACCGCCAGATTGCCGCCCTGGAGCAGGAGCGCGATGCGCTGGAAAATATCAACCGCGCGTCGAAGATCGGATGATGCCGAAACCCCTTTCGATGACAGTCGTTGCGAGAACGACTCTTCTGGCCGCCGCGCTGCTGGTGACGGCAGGTTGCGCCACCTATGAGCAGCAGAAGGCCGACGCGATATCGGGCGGCCCGGAACGGCGCCTGCTCGAGGCCAAGCAACGCCAGCAGGCTGCGCAGGACGCCCAATTGGGATTGCAGAGCGACCAGGAGGTGCTGGCCGAGGAGCAAGGCCTGCAGGAACAGCAGCTGGCCCAGCTTGAGGAACAGCTGAAGAAGCAGGACCAGCAGGTCACCAACGCACGGGCGCGAAACGAATTGACCCGCGCGGAAGAGCAGGCGCTGCGCCAGAAGATCGCCGATATCGATCGCGATCTGCGGGACACGGAACTGCGCATGCTGGCCGCCCAGGCGACGGGCGATACCGGTTCGGAACGGCAGTTGCAGCAGCAGTTGCGCCAGCTCCAGAGCCAGGCCGACGCGTTGGGCCGGGAAATCGAACTCCTCGCCCAATAGGGGCGGATAGGGCCTAACCCGTCGAAGGACGCATGGGAAGGCCCGCGCGCCGTAGCGCGCTTTGGCGCGCGATTCCTGGCGGATAGGGCCTTTCGGGGCGCTCGGCGGGCGCGTATGCCGGCCCCCGGCAATTTATCACAGGGCAATTAAACACAGGTTGATGAGACGGGTCCGGGCCTTGCGCCACACTGACCGCAATAGCCCCCGCGCGATCCGCGCGGGGAGCAAGCCAGAGGAGAACCGTCATGACGACGCATGAAACCCGCACGGAAGGTGCAAGCTCCACACCGCCCCGATCCGAGGCCGCGGCCGCGGCGCAGCCGCAACCCGGCTACGAGCAGATGAGCCTGAGCCGCAACGGGCCGGGGCAGGACGGCATCAAGGTCCGCGCCTGGTCGAACTCCTGGATCTACTGGGTCGGCGGCTTCGTTCTTCTGATCGTCCTGGCGATGGTCTTCGGATGACATGCCCGGAGCGTCACCGCGCCACGAAGGATCGAAGTGGAATGGGATGAGCCGTCAGACGGATCGGACCGACCGGATTCACCGCGATGCGAGTCGCGCCGAGAGCGACCGGTCCTTGCCGCATCTCTCGGCGCAGGACGCCCGCCAGGGAGAGATCGTGCTCGACACACCGGGCAAGCGCATCCTTGTCGTCGGCATCTTCGTGGCTGGGCTGATCGTGTTGGGCTTCCTGATCCTCTACGCCTGATCAGGCCATCGAGGATCGTCGGCGCGCCTCGTCTAGGCGCGAGCGTTTGAACGCCACCGATGCGCCGATCGGCGCCGGCCTTGACGAACACGTCCGGATTCTCGGTCATGCGGCCGAAAATCGCGGAAGATCGTGCAGGCCGTCCGGCCCAGGAGGCCGAAACCCCGCCCGCCGACGCCCCCCGCACCGGTCGGCAAAGCGGATCGGTTGGAGCGGGTGATGGGAATCGAACCCACGACATACAGCTTGGGAAGCTGTCGTTCTACCACTGAACTACACCCGCGCTCGATCCGGATTATAGGAGGCGCCGGCCGCCCCGCAAGGGATTGCCGACCGCCTGGCCGGTCCGGCCGGATGCACCGAAAATCCGCCGCCGTGCAGGTATCGATCGTCGCGGCCCTGTCATGCGGCCCCGACTGAGCTATGGTCACGGCATCCATTTCCCTATAGAGCCAACGTCATGCTGAAGCCCTGTCGACCGATCGCTCGATTCGTCCTGGCGATCCTGGTGAGCACTCTGATGGGCTTGCCGATCTCCGGTCTGTCGGCCCACCCGCACGCATGGATCGATGTGACGATCGGCGTGCTCTTCGATGCATCGGGGGCCGTCACCGGCATTCGCGAGACATGGTTGTTCGACGACTACTACACGGCGTTCGTGCTCGAGGAATTGTCCGTGGGGAAGGACGGAACGCCGTCGCAAGCGGACATCGACGCGCTGATGCGCGAAAACATGAAGAACCTGAAAGAGCACGACTACTTCACGAAAATCCATCACGCTGACAAGGCCGTTCCATTCGCGCCGGTGACCGAGATGTCCTCGTCTCTTCAGGGAAGTCGTTTGAGTATGACCTTCGTCGTCCCCTTCGATTCGAAAATCGATCCGGCCGCGTCCAATCTGACCTACTCGATCTTCGATCCGACTTACTACGTCGAAATGCTTCATGCCGAGGTGGACGATCCGATCCGGCTTGAGAGCGCTCCGGCGGGCTGCACGTTTCGCCTCATCGATCCGATACCGTCGATGGAGGCGCTTTCCCTGGCTGCGGCGCTCGATCGCACGCAACGGGCCAGCGACAGTTTGGGCGCCCAGTTCGCGGAACGCGTCGAGATCCAATGCCTCTGAAGCCGTTGACCCGTGCCGCTTGGCTCGCCGGGTTCATCGTTGTCGCGTGGCAGGACGGCGCGTTGGCGGCCGCCGCATCCTCGGCGACGGAGCCCTCGTACCTCAGCAGCGCGGTCGGCTGGATCTTCGAGCAACAGCGGGCCTTTCATCGCGAACTGACGGACAATCTCCGGACTCTTGCCGGGGATGGCGGGAGCGCGGCGGCCCTCGCGCTGATCTCCGTGAGTTTCCTATACGGCGTTTTCCATGCGGCCGGGCCCGGTCACGGCAAGGTTGTTCTGACCACCTATCTGTTGACGCAGAAGGAACGCGCGGTGCGCGGGATCGGGTTGGCGGCGGCCGCGGCGCTTTGCCAGGGCGTGACTGCGATCGTCCTGGTATATGGACTGATCTGGTTCGCCGGCTGGCTTCCGCGCGACACCTCGGCCGCGATAGCCTGGTCCGAGCGGATCAGCTTCGCGCTCGTCATCCTGATCGGCGCAGTGCTCGCGTTCCGGGCGATCCGGAGCATGACCCGAAAGCTCCGCCCCGATGCGGCTGCCGGCCATCCGGATCGCGGGCCCGGCCACGCGCATCGTCATGAGCATGCCGGGCATCCGGGCCCACCGCATGGCGATGGCCACTGTGGCCATTCGCATGGCCCGTCGATCGATCAATTGGAGCATGTCACGAATTTTCGGACGGCGCTCGGCCTCGTTCTTTCGATCGGCTTGCGGCCGTGCAGCGGCGCGGTCCTGGTGTTGATTCTCGCGAATGTCCTGGACCGCCCATGGGCCGGCGTTTCCGCGGTTCTGGCAATGTCCGCCGGTGCGGCCCTCGCGGTCGCAGGCTTGGCCATGTTGGCCGTCAACGCCCGATCCTGGGCATCGTCGATCGCGATGGCAAAGCAGAGACGCTTTCGCTTCGTCGGCGATATCGTCGCATTCGGCGGCGGCGTGGCCGTGATGGCCGTCGGCATCTGGCTCGTGACCGCGACCTTCGCCCCGCCCCATCCCTTGGGACTGTCGTAGCCCGCCCCGCCGCCGGCGAAGGCCGAGCGCGCGTCGTCCCGACACCGGGACGCGGGATCGTCGCGCCGGGACGGGCGGATGCCTAGCCCTTGTGCCCCAAGCAATCGCGCAGGGCGCCGCCAAGATTGCGGATCAGCGCGAAATAGGCGTCCGGCCCCTGCGCTAGGTCGGTGCCGAGCGGATCCAGCACCCCGGCCCGGGCGCCCGTGCCCTCGATGATGGTGCTGACCAGGGCCGGCTCGAATTGCGGCTCGGCGAATACGCAGCGCGCATCCAATTCCATGATCTTGGCGCGGATTTCCTTCAGCCGCCGGGCGCCCGGCTTGCGCGCGTCGCTGACCGCGATCGAGCCGATCGCGCGGGTTCCGAACCGGTCTTCGAAATACTGATAGGCGTCGTGGAAGACCACATAGGGCTGGTCCGCGACCGGTATCAGCATGGCCGCGACCTCCGCCTCCACGACATCCAGCCGGGTTTCCATCGCTTCTCCGTTCGCCCTATAGCGCGCGGCATTCTCCGGGTCGGCAGCGATCAACGCCTCGACCGCAAGGCGGACGATCCTTCGGGCATTTTCGGGGTCCAGCCAGATATGGGGATTGGCTTCGTCATGGCCCCCGGCCTCCTCGCCGGAGGCCGCGGCGCCATGCT
>JAQCGR010000272.1 GCA_027619995.1 Pseudomonadota bacterium
CGCCAGCCATCCCTTCACCAGCGTGCTGACCGGCGACGAATCCCTGTGCCGGCGCCCGATGGGCCGCGTCACCGGCCCGCTGGAACTGATGGGCGCCCGTTTCGTCGCGCGCGCCGGCGGCCGCCTGCCGCTGACCGTCATGGGCGCGGCGGAGGGACGTCCGATCCGCTATGTCCTGCCCGTCGCCTCGGCCCAGGTGAAATCGGCGATCCTGCTGGCCGCCCTGAACGTGCCCGGCGAGACCGCCGTGATCGAGGCCATGGCGACGCGCGACCATACCGAGCGGATGCTCGGCCATTTCGGCGCCAAGGTGACGGTCGAGGACACGGCGGAAGGCCGCGTGGTGTGCCTGGCCGGAGAGCCGGAACTGGCCGGCTGCGCCCTGCGCGTTCCGGCCGATATCTCCTCCGCCGCCTTTCCGATGGCAGCCGCCCTGCTCTGCCCGGATTCGGCCGTCACCCTGTCGGCCGTCGGGGTCAATCCGCTGCGCGCCGGCCTGCTCGTGACCCTCGAGGAGATGGGCGCGGACATCGCCCTGTCGAATCCGCGCGACGAGGCGGGCGAGCCGGTCGCCGATATCGCGGTGCGGAGCGGGGCACTGCGTGCGGTCGATACACCCCCCGAACGCGCGCCCAGCATGATCGACGAATTTCCGATTCTCGCCGTGCTCGCCGCCGCCGCCACTGGCACGAGCCGCCTGCGTGGCCTCGGCGAATTGCGGGTCAAGGAAAGCGACCGTTTCGCCGCCATCCTGACCGGCCTGGCCGCCTGCGGCGCAAAGGTCGAGGCGGAGGGTGACGATATCCTGGTTTACGGTACCGGAGGACGGCCGCTGGCCGGCGGCGCCACGGTCCGTGCCGATCACGACCACCGCATCGCCATGGCCTTTCTGGTCCTCGGCCTGGCCGCCGCGGCGCCGGTGCGCGTGACCGGGGCGGAAACCATCGCCACCAGCTTTCCCGGCTTCACCGCTCTGATGGCCGGCCTGGGCGCGCGAATCGAGGATGGCGGAGATCATGGCGGCGAGGAGAGCGCGCCGTGATCGTCGCGATCGACGGCCCCTCGGCCGCGGGCAAGGGCACCCTGGCCAAACGGCTCGCCCGCCATTTCGACCTGGCCCATCTGGACAGCGGCGGCCTCTACCGTGCCGTCGGCCTCAAACTTCTGCGCGCGGGGCAGGATCCGGCGGACGAGGCGCTGGCCCTGGCCGCCGCCCGGTCCCTGCGGCCGGCGGAGCTGAGCGATCCGGCCCTGCGCGAGGAGGCGACCGGCAAGGCGGCCTCGATCGTCGCCGCCATGGGGCCGGTGCGCCAAGCCCTGCTCGACTTTCAGCGGGCCTTCGCCCGGACCCCGCCGGACGGCAAGGCCGGGGCCGTGATCGACGGGCGCGACATCGGCACGGTTGTCTGCCCGGAGGCCGAGGCGAAACTCTTCGTCACCGCCTCGGACGAGGTACGCGCCAGGCGCCGATCGGAGGAGTTGCAGGGCAGGGGTGAGATCGCTATATATGCGCGCGTCCTGAAGGATATGCGGGAACGAGACGCGCGCGACAGCCAGCGCAGCGTCGCGCCCTTGGTCGCCGCGGAAGACGCGTTCGTGCTGGATACCAGCGATCTCGATGCGGATGAAGCCTTCGCTGCGGCCCTCGAAGTGATAAATCAAAAAATTGGCTGACGGCGCCCTGGACAAGCAGTCCAGGTCCGTCGGGTTTCCGGATGCGATCCGGGTGGGCGCGAGGCGCCCCCGATGGATGCGTCCGGCTTGTGTTTAACAGCAGCGGCAAGACCGCCGGAGACAACCGGCTGGCCAGAATAGAAGTGTTTGAAGGATGACGGAGGCCCATGAGCGACATGACTGAAACCCAAACCGATTTGAATGCCGGCGGCGACGATTTCGCCGCCCTTCTCGAAGAATCCCTCGCCAATACGGAGGCCTTTGAAGGCACCGTGGTGAAGGGCACGATCCTGAGCATCGACCACGAGCACGAACAGGTGCTCGTCGATGTCGGCCTCAAGGCCGAGGGTCGTATCCCGATGAAGGAGTTCCTGGGCCCCGACGGCGACCCGGAAATCAAGGTCGGCGATATCGTCGACGTCTTCGTCGACCGCATCGAAAGCCGCGAAGGCGAAGCGGTGCTGAGTCGCGAGAAGGCGCGCCGGGAGGAATCCTGGACCGTGCTGGAACAGGCATACAAGAACAACGAACGCGTGACCGGCCATATCTTCGGCCGCGTCAAAGGCGGCTTCACCGTCGATCTTTCGGGCGCCGTGGCCTTCCTGCCGGGCAGCCAGGTCGATATCCGCCCCGTGCGCGACGTCACGCCCCTCATGGGCACGCCCCAGCCCTTCCAGATTCTCAAGATGGACCGCCAGCGCGGCAATATCGTCGTTTCGCGCCGCGCGGTGCTGGAGGAAGCCCGGGCCGAAGCGCGTACCGAGCTGATCCAGAACCTGGAGGAAGGCCAGATCTACGACGGCGTGGTGAAGAACATCACCGACTACGGCGCCTTCATCGATCTCGGCGGCATCGACGGCCTGCTCCATGTCACCGACATGTCCTGGCGCCGGGTGAACCATCCGTCCGAGGTCGTGCAGATCGGCGCGACGGTCAAGGTCAAGATCATCCGCTTCAACTCCGAGACCCAGCGCATCAGCCTCGGCATGAAGCAGCTGGAGCCCGATCCCTGGGACGGCGCCGAGCTGAAGTATCCGGTCGCCACGACCTTCAAGGGTCGCGTCACCAACATCACCGACTACGGCGCCTTCGTGGAGTTGGAGCCGGGGATCGAAGGTCTGGTCCATGTCTCCGAGATGAGCTGGACCAAGAAGAACATCCATCCGGGCAAGATCGTTTCGACCAGCCAAGAGGTCGAGGTGATGATCCTGGAGGTCGACACCCAGAAGCGCCGCATCAGCCTCGGCATGAAGCAGATCGGCGAGAACCCCTGGAACGGCTTCGCCGATACCTATCCCGCGGGAACGGTGATCGAGGGCGATGTCCGCAACATCACCGAGTTCGGCCTCTTCGTCGGCCTGCCGGGCGATATCGAAGGCATGGTCCATATCTCCGACCTCGACTGGCAGAAGGCCGGCGACGACGCGATCAAGGAGTACGAGAAGGGCGATCTGGTCAAAGTCCAGGTGCTCGAAGTCGATATCGAGAAAGAGCGCGTCGGCCTGGGCATCAAGCAGCTTGGCGAGGATCCCTTCGCCAGCGCGGCCGGCGATCTCAAGAAGGGCAGCATCGTGACCTGTACGGTCACGGCGGTGACCGATGGCGGCATCGAGGTCGAAGTCGCCGACGGCCTGACCGGCTTCATCCGCAAGTCGGACCTGAGCCGGGATCGCAGCGAGCAGCGCCCCGACCGCTTCGCCGTGGGCGAGAAGGTCGATGCCCGCATCACCAATATCGACAAGCGAGACCGTCGCCTGAGCCTGTCGGTCAAGGCCCGGGAAATCGCCGAGGAGAAGGAGGCAATGGCCCAGTACGGCTCCTCCGACAGCGGCGCGAGCCTGGGCGAGATCCTCGGCCCGGCAATCAATCGGGCGCAGACCCCGGCGGAAGAAGCCGCGGAAGAAGCCGATGACGAGGATTCGGCCGAAGACGACGACACCGGGACCGAAACGGCCGAGGGTGACGAGAAAACCTCGGCCTGATCCCACCCGGCCACTGCGAAAATGAGCGCCGGTACCGTCGAAAGACGGTGCCGGCGTCTTCGTTTCGGACGAAAAAATCTCGCTGTCTGAGAGGCTTAGACTTGACGCGGGGCGGATCGCTTTGGCAACTTCCATCATTCGGTCGAGACTGCGGGTGCTGTCACCCGCGATGGCCGGCAGGAGGGGGAGCCGAAGGGCATGACCAAGTCCGAGCTCATCCAGCATCTCGCGGAGATGAACCCGCATCTATACCAACGCGACGTCGAGCGGATTGTGTCGACGATTTTCGACGAGATCACCGAGGCCCTGTCGCGCGGCGACCGGGTCGAGCTGCGCGGCTTCGGCGCTTTCTCGGTCAAACGGCGCGGCCCCAGGGTCGGTCGGAATCCCCGCACGGGTGCGGCGGTCGAGGTCGGCGAGAAGTTCATCCCGTTCTTCAAAGCGGGCAAGGAACTGCGCGAGCGCATCAACAACTAGCGTCCGCCGTAAGACTGGGCGGAAGCGAGGAACCTCAAGGTGAGACTCTTCCACCTGATCGTGGTCATTCCCATCGCGGTCATCGCGGCGGCCTTTGCCGTGTCCAATCTGGAGCAGGTCGGCTTTGAGCTCTGGCCCCTGCCCTATGTCCTGGAGGCGCCGCTGTTCCTGGGTGTGTTCGGCGGCATCGTCCTGGGCTTCCTAGGCGGCGCCGTCGTGATGTGGAACGGCGGGCGGCGCTGGCGCCGGTTGGCCCGGACGCGCGACGACGAGCTGCGGCGCGCCAATCGAGAGATTGCGTCCCTGAAAGAACAGGACAGCCGCCGGAGCGCGGATGCGCGGGCGATGGCCGAAACGCCGCGCCCCGGCACATCCGGCGCCCTGCCGGCCCCCGAACCCGACTGACCGCTCGCCGATGACGTCCCTCATGACGTTGGGCGATGCCGCCGCGCGCATTTTTGCCGCGGTCGACACCCCGGACCCCCAGGCCGCGAGCGCTCTGTGCCAGGCCCTGGGCGATACGGTCGGCGGCATCAAGCTGGGCCTCGAATTCTTCGTCGCCAACGGCCCCGACGCCGTGCGCGCGGCCCGGACCGAAGATCAGCGCCTGTTCCTCGATCTCAAGTTCCATGACATTCCCAACACCGTCGCCGGCGCGGTCCACGCCGCCTGCGCACTGGAGCCGGAACTGATCACGATCCATGCCGGCGGC
>JAQCGR010000273.1 GCA_027619995.1 Pseudomonadota bacterium
GTTGAATCAGAAATCCCGATCCAACGGAATCCCCTATTTCGATTCACGCAGATCGGATGATGCTCTAGTTGGAATATCGACGGACAATACATGGAGACATGCAACTGCGACTTCATCTGCCCCTGCATCGGAACCAATCTTACAGCCCGCCCGACAGAGGGCGATTGCAAGGCTGCGATCGCCATGAAGATCGATCACGGAGAGAAGGACGGGGTCGCGCTTGATGGGCTCGCATTCATTGTGGTGCTGCGCTCGCCCGGCCCAATGGCCGACGGCAACCTCAAGGTCGGCCTTATCGTCGATGAAAAGGCAGACGCGGCCCAACCGCAAGCCATCACCGAGATCGCGACGGGGGCGGATGGCGGGCCGATGGCCATGCTTGCGCCTCTCGTCAGTGAGATCGCCGGTGTAGAGCAACGACCCATCAGCTTCGAGAAGGACGGCATGTCCTATGCGGTCAAGGCCGGTGAGTTGATCGAACAGTCGTTGATCGGCATCGCCAGCGTTACGAAAGAGGGCGAACCGATCTATTTCGAGAACGTCCTACACCCGGTGTCGTCGAAGCTGGCGCTTGCGAAAGCAACGGTCAGTAAATTTCATGCTTTCGGGATCGACTGGGAAGACGCCAGCGGAACGCGGAACGGTCAATTCGCACCGTTTTCCTGGAACGGATAACCGCGCGCTGGAAAGCGGTCACCATGGCTGAGGCTTCAACCGCCGGCATATTCAGGCGCGAGAAGCTGTTGGCGCTGCTGAGCTTGCTCGCGGTTGCGGCACTCGCCTGGGCTTATCTCTGGTTCGATGCAGCCCGGATGAGTTCGATGCCGATGGGCGCGAGTGTCGCCGCTGGTGGCGGCATGGCGATGGCGCCGGCGGTCCAAGTCTGGACGATCGGCTGGCTTCTTCTGACCTTCCTCATGTGGTCGATCATGATGGTGGCCATGATGCTTCCCAGCGCGGCGTCTGCTGTTCTTCTGTACGGCTCGATGGTCAGCAAGAACAGAGAGCGCGGCGTCGTGTTGCCGTCCGTCTGGCTCTTCGTCGCCGGGTATCTCGCCGTCTGGAACGGCTTCAGCCTTGCCGCCACGTTGTTGCAGGCCGGCCTTCATGACGCGGCTCTGTTGACCCCAATGATGGCGTCCAAAAGCGCTTCGCTGACCGGCGGATTGCTCATTGTCGCCGGGGTCTATCAGTGGTTGCCGGTGAAAGAGGCCTGTTTGGAGAAATGTCGCGCGCCTTTGCAGTTCTTCCTGTTCCGCTGGCGCCCGGGCATGTCCGGCGCATTCCGGATGGGCGTTGAACATGGCGCCTTCTGCGTCGGATGTTGTTGGGCTCTCATGCTGTTGTTGTTTGCGGCCGGTGTGATGAATCTTCTTTGGGTCGCCGTCATCGCGGGCTTCGTCCTGCTTGAGAAGCTTTTGCCGGGCGGTCGATTTTTCGGGCGCTTGGCCGGTGTCCTAATGACCGTCTACGGCGTCGGCATGATGACTGCCAATCTCTGATCGCCAAGTGGGGTTGGGCCGTTCTCGGCCTTCCTAGAAGAGGCCGGCGACGGCCTGGTTTCCTCGCACGAGCGGGCGCCTGCCGGTCAGAACACCCCGGCATCGAGGCCGGCGGCCATGAACATGCCCAGTTCCTCGCATTGGGCGAGCCAGTCCTCCTGCCATTCGCCCCGGCAGAGCAGCGGTTCGCGCACGGCTTTCCAGCGCATCCCGCCCAGGATCGATTCGACGGCGCGCCTTGTGCCCGTGCCGTCCAACCCGGCGCGGATATAGAGGGCGCAGGGCATGGCGTCGGTCTTGTCCATGCAGGGGTAGTAGCTGCGGTCGAAGAAATCCTTCAGCGCGCCACTCATATATCCGAGGTTTTCCGTCGTCCCCAGGATCACCGCCTGGGCGGCCAGCACATCCTCCGGCCCGGCATTGAGCGGGGGAAGGTGAATTGCCTCCACCCCCTCGATCTCCGGCGTCCGGGCGCCCGCGAGGACCGCTTCGACCATGCGCCGGGTGTTGGGCGAAGGGGCATGGGCGACGATCAGGAGGCGCTTTTTCATTGGCGTCGGAATTAATTCGAATTCAGTCGAAATACCCCGCCCGCACGGCCGCCCCGATATAGTTGGTGATGCAGCGTCCGGCGGTGATGCAGGTGATGCCGTTGACGTCCCATTTGGGCGTGATCTCGTTCACGTCCATGCCGATCAGGTTGCCCTTGCCGACCAGCCCGTGGATCAGCTTGCGCACCTGGTGGAAGGTGATGCCGCCGGGAGCCGGGGCGGCGACCGCCGGCGCGATGGCCGGATCGAGGCCGTCGGCGTCGATCGTCAGATAATAGGTGCCGCCGTCGGGGATGTGGGCGAGGACCGAATCCATGCCGTGATCGTGGACCTCGTAGGCGGTGACGATATGCGCGCCGTAGGCCCGCGCGGCCGTGTCCTCCTCGGTCCGGGCGCTGCCCTGGCCGCGGATGCCGATCTGGAAGATTTCGCCGAAATGGTCCATTTCGGAGGCCCGGCGGATCGGGCTGGAATAGCCCTCGCGCACGCCGTTCACGTTGTCGCGCCAGTCGAGATGGGCGTCGATCTGGACCAGGGTCACGTCCTTCCAGCGGTCCATCGCTCGCATGATCGGGATCGGCACGCCGTGATCGCCGCCCAGCAGCACGATGCGCGCGCCGGAATCGAAAATCTTGCGCGCTGCGGCCTCGGCTTTGGCGTAATGGGCGCCGAGGTCGCGGGCGTCGCCCGGCACGTCGCCGACATCGACCACCCGGATCGTCTTGCCGTCGAGCAGGGGGCCGCCGACATCGTAGTCGAACTGGTTAGGCCCGATGCTTAAGCGCGCCGATTCCCGGCGGATTGCCGTCGGCGCGTTGGTCTGGTCGTTGGTCACCTCGTCGATCGTATAGGGATCGCCGTAGGGTGCGCCGAGCACGGCGACATGGGCGTCCAGGGAATCGAGGTCCGTGTGCAACGGGAACCCCATGAAGGTCTGGAATTCGCGTCGCGGCGGTATCGTCAAGCTATCGGTCATTTTCGTCTTCCCCCTTATTCCTGTCCGGACTCTCGTAGCACCGGGCCGCGCGGATTTGGACGGCAGCGCGCCGGTGCGCCTATGATTGCCCTGTTTGCTGCAGGGGGGGAAGACAGCGATGAAATTCGGTCTGATGACGCAGATCCAGATGCCGCGGCCCTGGGAGGCGGAGACGGAGCGGCGCGCCTATTGGAATGGGCTGGACCAGGCGGCCCATGCTGAGGCGGCCGGGTTCGATTATTTCTGGATCACCGAACAGCATTTCTATGTCGAGATCGGCCATTCCTGCGCACCGGAGATGTTCCTCGCCGCGCTCAGCCAGCGCACGACCACGATGCGTCTGGGCTTCGGCGTCATCCTGCTGCCCTGCCACCATCCCTTCCTGGTGGCCGAGCGGGTGGCGACCCTGGATATCCTGAGCAACGGCCGGGCCGAATTCGGCGTCGGGCGCGGCACGGCCGGCTATATCGTCGAGGGTTTCGGCGTCGATCCGGCGAACGGGCGCGGCATCGCCGACGAATCCCTCGAAGCGGTCATGATGATGTTCGCGGACCCGCATTTCCCCGGCTACAAGGGCAAGCATTTCGACCTGCCTCCGCGTCAGGTCATCCCGCGCCCGGTCCAGACACCGCACCCGCCGCTCTGGGCCGCCGCTTCGAATCTGGAAACCTATGCCCGTGCGGCGGAGCGTGGTTTCGGCGTGCTCGGCGTGACCCGCAACACGCCGGAGGAAACCCGCCCGGCCGTCGAAGCCTATTGGGAAGGCGTGCGCGCGGCCGATCCCAAAAATTTCGCGGGCGCGGTGGCCAATCCCCATTGCGGCGCCTTCGCCATCACCTGTTGCGATTCGGACGACCGGGCCGGCCGGGCGCGGGCCTGCGAATTGGCCCGCTGGTATTACGGCGACAACGACGCCGAGCTGAACCGTCTGCGTTTCGGTTCGGCCGCCGGGATGAAGACGGTCAACGAGAAGATTTCCGGCCGGACCGACGACGAATTGATCGCCGATGCCATGGTGATCGGCGGCGATGCGGATACCTGCAGCCGGGCGATCGAACGCTGGGCCGAGATTGGCCTCGACCAGATGGTCTTCATGATCCAGGCGGGTCCTGCCCGGCATGATGAGGTCATGCGCTCGATCGACCTGCTGGGCGAGAAGGTCATCCCCCGCTTTGCGGATTAGGCGATGGCCGCTGAGCACAAACGCCTGGGCCTGATCGTCAATCCGGTCGCCGGCATGGGCGGACGGGTCGGCCTCAAGGGCACGGACGGGGCCGCGATCCTGGCCGAGGCGCGGCGGCGCGGGGCCGTGCCGATCGCTCAGGACCGGGCGCGCCGCGCGCTCGACGCACTCAAGCGCGAGACGCAGGCATTCGATCTGCTGGCCGCGCCGGGCGCGATGGGCGAGGCCGATGCCCTGGCCTGCGGATTTTCTCCCCGGGTCCTGGGCGGCGGACGGACGGAGACGACGGCGGAGGACACCCGCGCGGCGGCGCGCGCGATGGCTGAAGCGAGGGTCGAGCTTCTGCTTTTCGCCGGAGGCGACGGCACGGCGCGGGATATCTTCGACACGTTCGGCGACAAGATCGCGGTGTTGGGCATCCCCACGGGGGTCAAGATGCAGAGCGCGGTCTTCGCCACCGGGCCGGAGGCGGCGGGGCGCCTCGCAGGGCTGGTCCTGGCCGGGCGGGCGGCCGAAACCCGCCTCGCCGAAGTGATGGATATCGACGAGGCGGCGATGGCGGCGGG